>JAFTCT010000033.1 GCA_017454525.1 Clostridia bacterium | reverse complement strand
GACGGAAAAAAGCCGCAGGGCGGCGTTTGGAGGACGTAGTCCGCGCGCGGTAAAGTGGATTTCAAATAAAAATCAACAAGACAAACGACGCAGTCAGCGCGGGATAAATTGAACGTCATTCCAACCCGCGCCACAAAAAAAGACGGACGCCGCTTTCGGGCGGCAAATCCGTCTTTTTCATACCCTTTTCACAGTAGGAAAGCTTTTGCAAGGGGCTCGGGGGCGGCTTTTCTCGAAAAGCGCCCCCGGGTCGTACCTTGTATCTCGAAAAGCGCCCCCGGTCGTACTCCGTTTCCATGAATAGCGCCCCCGGGTCGTACCCCATACCCGAAAAGCGCTCACGATTTTAATGAATTGCCGCCGTGCGGGAGAAACGGCTGAGCGACGGCGTTACGGGAAAGAGCGCGGATCGAGCGCGCCGTCGATCGCTTCGGCGACGACGTCGCTGATCACTTCGACGGCGGCGTCGATCTCCGTGGGGGAGACGAAGAAGCTTTTTCCGTTCCGGAGGGCGGAGAGGATCTGCGGGGGAAGGGAACGGGGGTCGATCTCCGCGCGCTCGAAGAAGGAGGAGACGAGGGAAGAGGAGTCCATGACGGTCGGGACGCCGAGGGCGAAAACCGGGACGCCGAAGAAGGCGCGGTCGAACGCGGGGCGGTCGTTGCCGACGCCGCTTCCGGGGGCGATGCCGGTATCGCAGAGTTGGACGGTAGTACAGAGGCGGTCGGCGTGACCCGCGGCGAGGGCGTCCACGACGAGCAGGAGGTCGGGGCGGCAGCAGGCGCAGACCCCGCGCGTTTCCTCGGCGCTCTCCATACCGGTATCGCCGCGCACGCCGGGCGTAAAGGCGAAGATCTTCCGGGCGCCGAGCGCTTCGAACAGAGGGTCGGAGGGGTCGATATGGCCGGTGACGGTGATCTTTGAGACGACGGCGGGGCCGATCGCGTCGGAGGTAAGGCGGCGGTTTCCGAGTCCGACGGCAAGGACGCTTTTTTGTGGAGAAAGATCGACAGACTGAGCGATCAGGTATTTCAATTCCCGCGCGATCACCCTTGCGCACGACGTTTTCTCCTCTTCGCCCATCAGCCAGGGGGGCATAAAGGAGACGGTGACGTAATGGCCGGGCGCGCGCCCGACCGTCCGCGCCTCGTGCGCGCCGACCTTCATACGCAGAACGCTCACGCCGTCCTTTTCATACCGTTCGGTTCCGAGCGTTTTGCCGGGGCGCAGGTCCTCCGCGAGGTCGCTGCGCCGGTATTCGATATATTGATCCATCTGAACAAGGGGAACGGCGCGGGGGCGCCCCGCGCGCATCCTTTTCCTCCTTATTTATACCGCCTGTCGGTTCTCTGTATAGAATGCCCCGGAGGGCGTCTGTTCACCCTCGTTTTTCTTGTGCAAAACACAGATTTTCATTACGCCGAATTGTGCAGATTTCCGAAAAATCCCGATAATGAAGCGAGAAACGAAAATAACAGTTGCGAAAAAGTGAAAAAGATGCTATAATGATTTGTAAATATGGCGTATTGTGCCCCGCAAAGCACCGGGCACGAAAAGGAGGGCTTTTTGTGAAGCGCGTTCTGGCAATCACATTGACGCTTTTGCTGCTGCTCGGCGTACTGAGCAGTTGTTCACTGTACCGCAAGATGTTCGGCTACGACACCGAATACACCGGACCGGTATACAATATGTATTTCGGTGAGCGCCCCACGTCTCTTGACCCGGCGGACGCTTATCTCAACGACGCGGCGATCGCCGTGATGTCGCAGATCTACGAAGGACTGTACCGTTACGACGAGAAGGGCAACGTTGTGCCCGCGCTCGCAAAGGAATGCAAGAAGCTGTCCTTTGATGAAACGACGGGCGAGTTGGAGATCGAGATCACGATCCGCGACTCCCGCTGGAACGACCACATCTACGTGCAGGCGGAGCAGTTCATTTTTGCGTGGAGAAGGATCTTGGATCCCGCGTCCTCCTCTCCGGCGGCATCGCTGCTTTACGACATCAAGAACGCGAAAGAGGTCAAGACCGCGACCGACATGAACACAAAGTACGATCTGGGCGTCACGGCGGTCGAGACGCGCGTGCTGCACATCGTCCTTCAGGGGCAGAAGCTCGAGGACGGCACTTACGCCGAGCCGAGCGTCAACGCCTTCAAGGAAAAACTGGCAAGCCCCCTGCTGGTGCCCGTGCGCAGCGACAAGATCTCGAAGCTTCAGGACTGGGCGGCGACGAGCGACACGATCGCGGCGAACGGTCCCTACTATCTGCGCACCTTCACGCAGAACGAGAACCTTGAAAACGGCAAGGAGAGCCGCATCCTTCTGCAGCGCAACGTCGACTATCTGCGCGACGACGAGGTCGACCCGCTCGACACCTACGTCAAGCCCTATCAGATCCTCATCCGTTTCTCGGTGGATCAGGACGCGGTCTACGACGCGACGGGAAAACTCATCTCCTCCACGCCGATCTTCTCCTCGTCCGCGGAGCAGGCGGTCTCCTACTATGAGCACGGCTACCTCGATTATCTTGCGTATATCCCGCTGTCGATGCGCGAGCAGTACAAAGACAAAGTGACCCTTTCCGACGCCCTCTTCACCCACACCTACCTTTTCGACACCTCCAAGCCGCTCTTCATGAAGCCCGAAGTGCGCCGCGCGCTTTCGATGGCGCTCGACCGCAGCGAGATCGCGTCGCGTCTGGTATATGCGAAACCCGCGCACTCGATCGTCACCTCCGCCGCGAAGGAACCGGGCGGGGACGACGCCTTCATCGACCACCTCACGAACGGCGTCAGGGACACGGCGCAGTTCGACGAGGCGAAGAAGCTCCTTGAAAGCGCGGGCGTGACGGGCGGAAGCTTCACGATCGGCGTGAAGGCGAACGACGAAAACGCGGCGGCAGCCGCCGAATACTGCAAAGAGGTCTGGACGAAGCTCGGCTTTGACGTCTCGGTCCGGATCCTTGCCCCGATGATCTATATCAACGCCGCAAACAACTATACCGGCATTTACGACAACTTCGTCGCAAGTTATCTTGCCAACGGACAGCCCTTCAACCAGAACCCTCCGGGCAAACTCGAGAGCGTCGTCCAGGGCTTTGACGTGCTGGCGATCGACCTCTTCACGAACAGCACGGATCCCTTCACGACCTACGCGCCCTTCTCGAAGAACTACTCGGGCATGGCGCTCGATATGACGCAGGAGGTCGAGCAGTTCGAGCCCTCCCTCCCGCTGACGAGTTACGACAGCAACCGCTACAACGCCTGCATCGATGCGGCGTTCAAGACGCCCGTCAAAGGGCAGAAGGCGGCGTATCTGCACGCGGCGGACGAACAGCTGATGAACGATATGCCGGTGATGCCGCTCGTCTACGTGCAGAACAGCGTCCTTAAAAATCCGAACCTGCGCGACCTTGCGTACTCGGTCGGCGGCGTTCCCGATTTCAAGGAACTGACCTGCAAGAACTACACCGCGCGCACCCTTGAGGAAATGCAGCAGGCGCTTTTGGAAGAATACAAAAAGAATAAGGAATAAAAAGTAACGAAGGCGTCTGCCGATCGCGCACCGGCGCGAACGGCGGACGCTTTTCTCAAAAGGAAAGTGTGTGGATATGGCAAAGAAACTCAAACTGCAGAACGACGTCAAGATTTTCATTCTCTATCTTCTGAAAAACGTCGGCAAGCCGCTGTATTTCAACGATCTGACGGAGGTGGTGCTGGCGGACGGATACGTCGACTATATGGCGTTCGCAGAGTGTCTGGCGGACCTTTCGGACACCGGCAACGTCCTTTGCACCGCGACCCCGGACGGCGACCTTTACGAGATCACCGAGCAGGGCGTCGCCGTCGCCGCCGAACTGGAGAGCAAGATCGCCGCGTACATCCGTACCCAGTCGCTGAAGAGCGCGCTGCGCTTCCTCTCCTTCAAGGAGCGCGGCATCCGCGTGCCGGTGACGTCGACCAAACTCGACGACGGCCGCTACGAAATGATCTTTGAGATCACCGAAAAGGGGGCGCCGCTCTTCTCGCTGTCGATGACCGTCGACAATTCCTACATGGAACAGAAGATGCGCTACAACTTCCAGAACGATCCCGAGCGCATCTATCGTGCGATCCTTTCTGTTATATCCGGTGACAGTTCGTTTGCTCTCAAACAGTGATTTTTTTGTAAAAAAGTATTGACATTTGTAAAAATGGTGCTATAATGATTTTGTATCACATTTTTTCGCCGTTTTGTCACACAGTTTTCACATAAGGAGAACCCTGTGCCAGAGGAACAAGACCGAGAGCTCCGCGCGCTGATCGGGCGCGTAAAGCAAAACGACGACCGCGCTCTGAACGGGCTGGTCGAAAAATACGGGATCCTTTTGAAAAGCGCCGTCAATTCGGCGCTGACGAACCCGCTTTTTTCACCCTCCGACCGCGACGATCTTTATCAGGAAGCGCTGCTTGCCTTTTACCGGGCGGCGCAGACCTACGATCTCGGACAGGAAGACGTCACCTTCGGACTGTACGCGAAGATCTGTATCAAGAACAGGATGCGTACGGTCATCCGCAAATATAAGCGCAGAAAAGCGCGTTCACAGTCGCCGGCTGTACGCCGGACGGCGCCGGGACCGGCGCCGGAGGAGCAGAACGAATACGACGCGGCGCTCCTGCAGCGCGCCATGACACTCCTCTCGGAAAGAGAGCGTTCGGTCCTCGCCCTGCGCTCGATCGGAATGCGCTACGCCGAGATCTCCCGGACGCTGGGCTGCAGCGTCAAATCAGTTGACAACGCTCTGAAGCGCGCCAGGTCCAAGATCCGGACCTACGCGCGCGAACACCGTCAATGACCTATTACGGATTATTTGAGACGCCGGACGGCCGCACGGCAGCGTCAGGCAGGCTCGTTTGATAGAAAGCATATCGCAGATCAACGGCAAAGCCGCGCGCCGGGCGTCCCTGCCCGGAAACACGCGCCGGTTTGAAGGCGTCCCGGATAATATAAATATGCCCGTGTAGCTTAAAGCAGAGCGTTGTGACCATTGTTTCAAAGATGGCGGTGTGAGTCCGCCCTTGGGTAAAAAACAAAAAACAAAAGCGAGGAAAACCACATGTACGAAGACATCACATTGACTTGTAAGGAATGCGGCAAAGAGTTCGTGTTCACGGCAGGCGAGCAGGCGTTCTACGCAGAGAAGGGCTTCCAGAACCAGCCCAGAATGTGCAGAGAATGCCGTCAGGCAAAGAAGGCTGCCGGCCCGAAGAAGGAACTCTTCACCTGCGTCTGCGCGAAATGCGGCGGCGAGGCAAAGGTCCCGTTCCAGCCCAGCAATGACCGTCCCGTCTACTGCAGCGCCTGCTTCGCGGCAATGCGCCAGGGTCAGGAATAATCTTTTTGATTGGTCTACACGGACAAGCACATGGAAAAACCCGTCTGGCAGCGTCAGCAGCCGGACGGATTTTTTTGCGCGGAGCGATATTCACGCCTCGCTTGACAATCCGCCGGTAATATGCTAAAATGAACCGGTAATTCAAATAAAAAAGGGGGAACGCCTCATGCCCCGGATATCCACGGCACAACTGCGCAAAGAGAGCGAAGAACTGTCGAGGGCGCTCGTTAAGGCGCTGTCGGAACGGAAAATGAAGATCACCATGGCGGAATCCTGCACGGCGGGACTGCTTTCGGGGACCTTCTGCTCGGCGCCCGGCGCGTCGGGCGTTTTTGACGGCGCGCTGGTATCCTACGCGAACAGGATCAAAGAAACGCTGCTCGGCGTATCGGACGCCACGCTTGCGTCGGTCGGCGCGGTCAGCGCCGCCTGCGCGGAGCAGATGGCGCGCGGCGCGGCAAAGCTGTTCGGCGCGGACGTCGCGCTCTCGGTCACAGGCATCGCCGGTCCCGGCGGCGGCACGCCCGAAAAGCCGGTCGGAACGGTGTTCATCTGCTGTTACTGCCGTGGGAACGCGGAGGTGCGCCGTTTCTGTTTTGAGGGAAACCGCGCGGCGGTGCGCGCGGCTTCGGTATGCGCCGCGCTGCGCCTTGCGGCGGAACGTCTGAACGTAGAGTATTGAAGGGCGGGGAACTATGAAAAAGATCCTTATTGCAAGCGATTTTGACGGCACTTTCAGCGGCGACGACGATCAGTTCGAGCGCGACGCCGAAGCCGTGCGCGCATTCCGGCGCGCAGGCGGCGTTTTCGGGCTGGTCAGCGGCCGCAACGCCGCGGCGCTCAACTATATCCACACGCACTGGAATATCGAGACGGACTTCCTGCTCGCCGACAACGGCGGCACCTGCCACATGCCCTCGGGCGAACTGCTGTTTGCGCGCGAGGCGTCGGAGTACGCCCTACTGCCGCTCTGCCACTACCTGATGTCCAAAGGCACGCGTCTGATCGCCGTCAACCGTCCCGACGGCACCGATATGATCTTCTATACACACAGCGACGGCAGGATCGACTGGGCGCCCCGCCGCGCATTCTGGAGCGCGCGGAAATTCACGGAGGTCAGCGCCTATTTCGACTCGGTCGAAAAAACGCACCGGGTCGCCCGTGAGATCAACGCCCTTTTCCCGCGCCTCGACGCTCTGCCCAACGGCGGCTGTCTCGATATCGTACCGCGCGGAAGCGGCAAGGACGTCGGCGTCAGACAGATCGCCGCTCTTTTCGGCGTGGAGAAAGAGAATATCTACACGATCGGCGACAACTACAACGACCTGCCGATGATCGTCGCCTACGGCGGCTGGGTCGTGGAGGGCGCGCCCGACGATATGAAGGAAAAAGCGCCCTGCGGCACGGTCCGCTCGGTCGAAGAAATGATCGGCCGGGTCATGCGGGCGGGAGAAAGCGATGTTTGATCCGACCTTTTGCACCCTCTGTCCGCGCGCCTGCGGCGCCGACCGGACAAAAGGCGTCGGCTTCTGCGGCGCGGGCGAAAAAATAAAAATCGCCCGCGCCGCCCCCCATTTCTGGGAGGAACCGTGCCTGTCGGGCACGAACGGCGCCGGGACCGTCTTCTTTTCGGGCTGTCCGCTCCATTGCGCCTACTGTCAGAACGAAAAAATCTCAAAAGACGCCTTTGGAAAGGAAGTCACGCCCGAACGCTTTACGAAGATCCTTTTTGAACTGAAGGCGGCGGGGGTCCACAATATCGACCTCGTTACGCCGATGCACTTCGCGCCGCAGATCAGGGCGGCGATCCTGCCGGTCAAGCAGGCGCTCGGCATACCCGTCGTCATCAATACCGGCGGCTACGACAGCCCCCTGCAGCTCTCCTACACCGAGGGCGTCGCCGATATCTATCTGCCCGATTACAAGTATTGTGACGCCGAAGGCGCCGCCGCCTTTTCCTCTGCGCCCGATTATCCCGAGGTCGCCGAACGCGCGATCAGGGAAATGGTGCGGCAGGTCGGCGCGCCCGTCTTCGACGAAAACGGTCTGCTTCTGCGCGGCGTGCTCGTCCGCCACCTCATTCTTCCCGGCAGGCGCAAAGAGAGCATCGCGGCGATCGAGCGCCTCTCCCGGCTCTTCTCCCCCGACAAGATCCTTCTGTCGGTCATGAGCCAGTTCACTCCGCGTCCCGGCGCCCTTCCGCCTCTCGACCGCCGCGTCACCTCCTTTGAAGCGCGCTCGGTCGTCGACCGCGCCGCCGCACTCGGCTTCCGCGGCTATTGCCAGCAGCGCTCTTCCGCAAAGGAGGAGTTCGTACCGGCGTTTGATTTCACGGGCGTGTAGGCGCATGGCGCGCATAGCGCGCAGTGAAATCGCTGCGCGGTGAAATCGCTGACGCGGTGAAATCGTCTGCGACGGTGAAATCCGCCTCACGGCGGGTTGAAGTACGGGCGCGAAGCGCGAAGGAAGGCGCGGAGTGCGAAGCAGCGGAGCGCCATGTTTAGGCGGCACCCTTTGTTAAAGGGTGTCCGAGGAGCCTTCCCCGATGGGGGAAGGTGGCGCTTGCCGCCGGATGAGGCTGAACACTATCGTTGGGCTATGGCGTCGGCGAAGCCGACAAAATGATATCTTGATTATCTGTGATAAATCTGACGTCGGTAATGAAAACCTGCTCTTTTTTCTATTCTTTTCTTCAAAAAAGTTGTTTGCAGTCTG
>JAFTCT010000008.1 GCA_017454525.1 Clostridia bacterium | reverse complement strand
TTTCATTTGGCGCAAATACGCCAAATGAAACACCCCCGTCCTTTTGTTTACTGATTTTATATCGCTTTCAGATCGATCACGACGTATTCCGAAAAGCAGCCGGTCTTGAACCTGAGCGCCCAGTTGCTGATGCCGGAAGAAACGATAAAATCGGTATTCCCGCGTTTTTCGTGTCCGTAGCGCAGATCCACCACTCCGAGCCACTCACCGACGTAACGGACGGGTATGAGTTGTCCGCCGTGCGTATGGCCGCAGAGCACAAGGTCGGCGCCCGCTTCGGCTTCGGCGTCAAAATCGCTTGGCTGATGGTCGAGCAGAACGGTATATTTGCTTCCGTCAAGTCCCGACAGAAGTTCGTTTGCGGTCTTTCTGCCGCCGTTTGAGCGGTCGAGCCTGCCGACGATATAAAAGGCGTCGTTGATCAGCAGCGCCTCATCTTCCGTCACGCGCACGTTGTTTTCCGTCAGCCGGTCGCGCAGTTCCTTGTCGGTCCAGCCTCTTCTTTCCCCGCTGTAATAGCCCTTGTCATGATTGCCCCAGACGAAATACACGCCGTATCTCGTTTTCAGCTTTCCCAGCGCGTCGCATCCGCCGAGCATATCCTCTCTTGACGTGTCGTCGTCAACGAAATCGCCGGTCACAACGACAACGTCCGGTTCGAGCGCATTGATCTCCTCCACGTATTTTAGCAGTCCCTTGGCGTCAAAGGTGGCGCCGATATGGGAATCGGAGATCTGCACGATCCGCACGTCTTCCGGGAGTTTGGATGACTGAAAAGAATACTCCGTTTGTCTGACGTGATGCACCGAGATCCAGCCGTACGCCAGATAGACCGCGCAAAGCCCCGCGGCGATCGCGCCGGCGTAATACCTTACCGGCTTCTTATGCCGGATCCTTGAGACCGCGAAGGATACAAGGTCGCCTGAAAGCCAGAACGCGTACAGATGGATCATGACGATCATTGCGTTCACGATATTCAAAAGCAGGGTCAGCAAGCCCGTGAGCAGTCCGAAAAACACGGCGGCGATCAGTACCGCCGGGGCTTTCCTGTTCCTTGTGAGTTTCCTTAAAAACGCGAACCGCGCGCAGCGGAAGGATATATAGATCAGTCCCGCAGCGTACGCGGCGATCACCGATACGATGATCACATACCACATATTCTGTTATCCTTTCTGTTTTTGCCATTATAGCATAAACAGCCGCAGAGTGCAAGGGTTTTTTTGTGAACCGGTCATTCTAAAATGTTTTGTGAACCGGTCATTCAAAATAATACCGCCGGCGGAGTCGTTATCTTCTCCGCCGGCGGATGATGATCCGGGTATGATCTGTCCTTATTCGGTGAACAGAGGCGTGGAATAGTAGCGGTCTCCGCTGTCCGGCAGCAGGGCGACGATCGTCTTGCCTGCGTTCTCGCTTCTCTTGGCGAGCTGCAGCGCGGCAAACAGCGCGGCGCCCGAGGAGATACCGACCGAAACGCCTTCCTTCCTTGCCAACAGTTTTGCCGTCGCAAACGCGTCTTCATTGACCACGCGGATGATCTCGTCATAGATCGCGGTATTCAAAACGTCCGGGACGAAGCCCGCGCCGATTCCCTGGATCTTGTGCGGTCCGCTCTTCCCTTCCGACAGGACCGGCGAGGAATCCGGCTCCACCGCGACGATCCTGATATCCGGGTTCTGTGCCTTCAGGTATTCTCCGACGCCGGTCAGCGTGCCGCCGGTGCCGACGCCCGCGACGAAGATATCGACCTTGCCGTCAGTATCGCGCCAGATCTCCGGACCGGTCGTTGCCCGGTGGATCGCCGGGTTCGCGGGATTGACGAACTGACCGGGAATGAAACTGTTTTCGATCTCACCCGCCAGTTCCTCCGCCTTCGCGATCGCGCCCTTCATGCCCTTTGCCCCTTCGGTCAGAACGATCTCGGCGCCGTACGCCTTGAGGATATTGCGGCGCTCGACGCTCATCGTTTCGGGCATCGTCAGAATGATGCGGTAGCCCTTAGCAGCGGCGATCGACGCCAGTCCGATACCGGTATTGCCCGACGTCGGCTCGATGATGACGGACCCCTCCTTGAGGAGCCCCTTTGCCTCCGCGTCCTCGATCATCGCTTTCGCAATGCGGTCCTTGACGCTTCCGGCGGGATTGAAATACTCCAGTTTGACGAGTACCGTCGCCTCAAGCGACTCTTCCTTTTCGATATTTGCGATCTCGACGAGCGGCGTATTGCCGATCAGTCCGAGAGTTCCTTTGTAAACGTTGGCCATTGTTCTATTCTCCTTAAATATTGTTTAAATTATTGTATTCTCTTTTCGGGATGCTTTGAAAAATAATCCTCCAGCGCTTTTGCGATCGCCTCTTCCGCCAGCACCGAACAGTGCATTTTGTAGTCCGGCAGACCGTCGAGCGCCTCCGCGACCGCCTTGTTCGTCAACCGCATCACTTCCGAGACCGGCTTTCCCTTGATGAGTTCGGTCGCCATGGAACTGGACGCCACGGCGCTCGCGCAGCCGAAGGTTTCAAATTTGACGTCCGTGACGGTATCGTTATCGATCTTCAGATACATCTTCATGATGTCTCCGCACTTTGCGTTTCCGACTTCCCCGACGCCGTCGGCGTCTTCGATCACGCCGACGTTGCGCGGATTGCGGAAATGATCCATCACCTTTTCACTATACAGCGCCATTTCTTCCTCCTTACAGAATGAACGGCTTTTTGCCCGACGTCAGATCGCGCCAGACCGGCGAAAAACCGCGCAGCCGCTCCACGACTTCCTTCACGGAACGGATGATATAATCGACGTCCTCCGTATCGGCGTCTTCTCCGAGCGTCAATCTCAAAGAGCCGTGCGCCACGTCGTGAACTCTGCCGATGGCGAGCAGAACGTGACTCGGATCAAGCGATCCGGAGGTACAAGCGGACCCCGAGGACGCGCAGATGCCCTTGTCGTCAAGCAGTAAAAGCAGCGATTCGCCCTCTATCCCTTCAAAGCAGAAGTTCACGTTCGAGGGCAGACGTTTATGCGCGTCTCCGTTGAGCGCCGAATGCGATATTTCCGACAGTCCGCAGATCAGCCGGTCGCGAAGCGCGGACAGTTTCCGTGCGTTCTCTTCCATTTTTGCCGCAGATTCCTCAAGCGCAGCCGCCGCTGCGACGATCCCCGGCACGTTTTCGGTCCCCGCGCGTTTTCCGCGCTCCTGCGCGCCGCCCTCGATCAGATTGGACAACGGTATCCCGCGTTTCGCGTACAGGAATCCCACCCCCTTCGGTCCGTGGAATTTGTGCGCGGACGCCGAAAGCAGATCGACGCCGTCCTTTACAACGTCCACGGGGATATGTCCGACCGCCTGCACGGCGTCTGTATGGAACAGGATCCCGCGTTCTCTGCAGAATCTGCCGATCTCACCGATCGGCTGTATTGTACCGATCTCGTTGTTGGCGTACATGACCGTCACAAGACAGGTGTCGTCCCGGACAGCGTTTTTCAGATCCTCCGCCCTCACGACGCCCTCTCCGTAAACCGGGAGGAACGTGATCTCAAAGCCCTCTTTCTCAAGTTTCTTCAGGGTATGCAGAACAGCGTGGTGCTCGATCGGATCGGAAACGATATGACGTTTGCCCTGCTTTTTTCCGATCATGGCGGCGGACAGTATCGCCTGATTGTCGCTCTCCGAGCCGCCGGAAGTGAAGAGGATCTCGCGGGGCTGCGCGCCGATACATCGTGCGACGCTTTCGCGTGCGCGCTCGATCGCTTCCTTCGCCTTCTGTCCCGCGAGGTACAGACTGGAAGGATTGCCGTAGTATTCGGTAATATACGGCATCATCGCCGCGATCGCCGCACTGCTCATTTTCGTCGTTGCGGCGTTGTCGGCATAGATCATTTCGCTCACCTTCCTTTCTTCTGCAGGCATTATACTACCAATTGCCTATCAAGTCAATAGGTTTTTGAATAATTTTTTTTAATTTTGTGATTTTTTTGTTTTTGCCACTTGATTTACCCATTTACCTTGTGATATACTATGTAAAAGAAAGGTGGGATGCCCGATGATTTCAACGAAAGGCCGTTATGCGCTGCGCATAATGCTCGATTTAGCGGAGCACTCAGCCGAAAAAGCGATCCCGCTGAAGGATATTGCACAGCGGCAGGAGATCTCAAAGAAGTATCTGGAGATCATCGTCAAAGATCTGGTAAAAGGCGGACTTGTCAAAGGCGTCAGCGGTAAAGGCGGCGGATACGCCCTCTGCCGGAAGCCCGAGGACTACACGGTGGGAGAGATCCTCTTTCTTTCGGAAGGACCGATGAACGCCGTCGCCTGCCTTGCCGAGAACGCCGAAAAATGCCCGCGCGCCGAGAAGTGCCGCACGCTTCCCCTCTGGAAGGAATACGATAAATACGTAAAAGACTTTTTTTACTCAAAAAAACTGAGCGATCTCATGTGAGATCAAGGAGGTCTGACAATGTCACTGATCATTACCGTCAACCGTCAGTTCGGCAGCGGCGGAAGAGAACTCGGAAAACGGCTCGCGGAAAATCTCGGGATCGCCTATTACGACAACGAGATCATCACAGAGTTGTCCAAACGCAGCGGTCTCGCCGTGGAATACGTCAACAGCATCGTTGAGCACAAGCCGATCGTCTATTACCCCATCACCATCGGGCGCAGTTTTCTGTCGAACGTCCCGGCGCCCGTCGACATGAACGAAGGACTCTATAAGGAACAGCACGCGCTCATCAAGGATCTCGCGAAGGAGAACGACTGCGTGATCATCGGGCGCTGCGCGGACTATATCCTCGAGGACCGGAAGCCCTTCCGCATCTTTGTATACGCGGATACCGAAAGCAAACTCGCGCGCTGCCGTCTCAAAGCCGACGGGCTTGAGAAAATGACCGAAAAGCAATTGCTGCGGCACATTTCCGAGATCGACCGCGAGCGCGCGAAATACTACCGTTATTTCTCAGGCAGAAAATGGGACGATCCAGGGCATTACGACCTGATGATCAACACCTCTTCACTCGATATCAAGAACCTGGCAAGAGGTCTTGCAGACTCGCTGTCGGTTTACAAGACCTGAAAAAGACATTTTTGCCCGCTTGCAGTAAATAAGACGAAAAACCGACTGTCGTCCGCCCGTTCCGAAGAGGCGTATGACAGTCGGTTTTCTATTATTCGGAAGCGTCCGGAAGCGTCTTGTTCTCTTCTCCGATCGGGTTCCCGTCTTCGTCGTAATAGGGTTCGATCATATTCTTGTCAACGACTTTATACGCGGCGTAGTAACTCATGAACATCGCAACGCCGAAGTAGAGGATGATCGGCAGGACCACGCCGAGCGCCGCGAGCAATCCGGAGGAGATCAAAAGGAAGATCACGTAGATCATGAACGCCTGACCGATGATCGCAAGGATATTGCGCTTGAACCCGAGAAACGCGAAGATGACCGAATTCTTGATGAGTTTGAAGAACGGCAGGTCGAAGGTGATGCAAAGCAGGTACATATACGGTCTTGCGCAAAGATAAATAAGCGCCACGCCGAGCGTGAAAAAGAAGGCGATCACGTAAAAGAAACCGTACGAATAGTTCCTGAAGAAGACCATCACGTCAAAAACGGTGATGGCGGCGAAGACCAGGTCGAATATGCCGAGCAGCAGTCCCTGCTTCCAGTTCCTTCTGATCGCTCCGAAATAGTCTTTGACAAGGAAGATCGGCTTTCTGCGGATCGCGCTGCGCATGAGGTAGGCGCTCCCGACGTTTGAAAAGCCGAAGGTGAACAGAACGAGACACGTCAGAGCGATAAAGAGGATGAGCAGCGGTTTGTTGAATTCGTTCTCAACGATCGGCGACGAGGAAACGGCGAACCAGACAGAGGACAGCGGGTCGGCGCTTTTCCCCGCGAGCGCGCCGTAAATGTTCGAAAAACTCAGATGCTGCGGCGTCAGGGAGAGATCGTTGATCGCGCCCACGAAGAGGGTCAGACCGAAAAACACGGGGAAATTAGAAACGACGAAGAGGATATTCGTCCAGACCAGGGTGTTGAACTTTCTGAAAAACAGAATGAAGAACCCCTTGAAATTCATTTTGACGACGTCCTTAGACTCCTCGGCGTCCGGCTTGTCCACATCGCGGTTGAGAAGATTATACAGGTTCCATTTACTCTTTTTCACGCTTCAACTTCCTTTCGTTATGCGCCCGATCAGCCAAACAGCAGAACGACCGTACCGCGCATCAGGTATAGCACAAAGATCAGCCCGCAGTAAAAGCCCTCGTGGACGAGATACCGTCCGAGCGCCGGACGACCCTTTCCGTCAAGACAGGCGGACAGATACATCTCCGCCAACCGCGCCATCGTATTCATACACAGTACGCCGAGCGCTTCGAAGACCGTAAGATAGATCCAGACGATATAAAAGATCGCGTCGTGTTCGCCGACAGCCCTGTAAAAGCAAACGATCGCGAATCCGTCGAGCATACAGCGTACGGCAAGAAGCGCGGTGCAAAGCGCGCGTCCGAAGAGCATCCCTCCGGACAGCGCAATCAGAACAGCCGGCAGCAGCTGCCACAGAACGGCGTTCCTCAACGCCGGAAAAGAAAAGTGCGCAGGAAAAGCGTGCATGAATCCGCCCGCCAGATCGGAAATGCCGGGCGTTTCCTTCAGGAGCAGCGCCGCGACGATCCCGACCGCCGATCCGCACGCCATATAGATCTGCCGATCGCCGAAAACCAACTTTCCCGCCGTTATCTTTCTCATAAGGCATATATATGCCTCGGGCGGGACAAAAATACCGGAACCGTTTCTGTGATCTGAAGAAGAACGGTCCCGGTATGACGTCACTCTTTGACCGTTCCGTCCGGATTGAAGAGCGGCAGCGGCTGCAGCGCGATGATATCCTTTCTGCCGATCGCGTCGCCCTCTCCCAACACCGCCATTTTGCCGACGATCTTTCCGCCCGCTTTTTCGGCAAGGTACTCAAGAGCGCGCAGCGATTCTCCCGTGGAGATCACGTCGTCGACGATCAGTACGCGTTTACCGCGCAGCATCGCCGCGTCCGCGGTATCGAGATAGAGTTTCTGACGTCTCGCCGTCGTGATCGAGCGGACGTCCACTTCAAACACGCCGGTCATATAGAGCTTCGGGCTCTTGCGCGCGACCATGAACCGGTCGTCGTTGTGCTGCTTCGCCATTTCGTGCGCAAGCGGGATGCCCTTTGCCTCCGCCGTGAGGATGTAATCGTATTCGGGCGCAAGCTTCAGCAGTTCGCTCGCGCATTCCACACAAAGCTCGGGATCGCCCAGAAGAACGAATCCCGCGATATACAGCGTATCGGTCACTTTGCAGATCGGGAGATGACGCTCGAGCCTGCCGAAATTCATGGTATAGTAATTCATGATTGCCTCCCAATAATCATATTTCTTTTCTGCCCTCAAGGGCCTTCATAAGGGTCACTTCGTCGGCGTATTCAAGATCCGCGCCGACCGGCATACCGTACGCAAGGCGCGTCACCGTCACGCCGAGCGGCTTCAGCAGCCGCATCAGATACATCGCCGTCGCCTCGCCCTCGATCGTCGGGTTTGTGGCGATGATGATCTCCTTCGCTTCGCCGTCCTTCACGCGCGCGGCGAGCTCCGCAATATGAAGCTTATCCGGTCCGATCCCGTCGATCGGTGAAAGCGCGCCGCCCAGCACGTGAAATCTGCCCTTATAGCCGCGCGCGCGTTCGATCGCCATCAGCGTCTTGAAATCCTCGACGACGCAGATCTGACCGTTGTTCCGCTCTTCATCAAGACATACGGGACAGAGTTCGTCCGTACACAGATTAAAGCACTTCCGGCAGGATCTGATCGACCGCTTCCCCTCAAGGAGGACCGCCGTAAAGTGTTCAAGATCTTCCGGAGTCATCGAAAGCAGTTTAAAGGCGTACTTCGCGGCGGTTTTCTTGCCCACGCCCGGGAGTTTGCCCAACTGTTCGATCATCAGTTCCAAAGGAAGCGGGTACTCCGTCATACCGCCGCTCCGTCAGAAAAGTCCGCCGGGAACGTTGAGTCCGCCGGTGATCTTTGACATTTCTTCACTGTTGGTCTTCTCCACTTTGCGGATCGCCTCGTTAAGCGCCGCAACCAAAGTATCGGAGAGAGTCTCCACGTCGTCCGGATCGACGATTTCGGGCTCAAGTCCGATCGAGAGGATCTCCTTTTTTCCGTTGATGCGGACCGTCACGGCGCCGCCGCCCGCCTGCACCTCGTATTCTCTCTCATCCAGTTCCGCTTGAAGCTGCTCCATCTGTTCCTGCATCTTCTGCGCCTGACGGAGCATCGCGTTCATATTCTGCGGTCCGCCGCCGTATCCCTGAGGTAATCTCGCTTTCATTATATTCTTTCCTTTCTTCAATCAAGATCAAAAAGATTCTTCGTTTTCGGTTTATCGTCGGGAGCCACCGTAAAGACGACGCGCGCATTGATCGAGCATTCGCTGAATATGATCGCGGCGAGCGCCTCCTCGGCGCGTTCTCTTTTGAGCATCTGCAGCGACAGCGCGTTACTCAGTACCACCTCGACCGTGCCGTCGCCGAGGTCGTACGCCGCGGCGCCCGAAAGCCAGGCGGAGGAGGAGGGCGACGTCGCTTCATACGCGCGGATCACGTCGACGAAATTCCCGATCACTTTCCTTGTCCGAGGCGTCTCCGGAGCGCCGTCCGGCGCCGGACCGGATTTCTGCTTGACGCTTTGTTCCGCAGGATCCTTCTGCTCATAGACGAAAGGTCCCGCCTGGTTTCTGACCGGTTCCGACTGCGGCGTTTCCCGGGCGGGCAGATCCGGCTTTGCGGAAACGCCGCACGCCGGCGCTTTCGCGTAGAGCAGCGCCTCTTCAAGCTTTGAGATCCTGTCAAGCAGCGCTTCGGGCGTTGCGTCGAGCTTTGGTACGGTCAGACGGAGCAGCGCGAGTTCCGCTGCGATCCTGCCCGACATTCCCACGCTTCCGACGATCTGCGGAAGCGCCTTTTCGAGGATCGAGGAATGATACAGAAGCGTTTCATACCGGAAGCGGTCGGATAATTCTCTCAATACCTCGAATTCGCCCTCGGTGAGGTCGAGGATCTCCCTGCGAAGCTCCTGCTCCGGCATATCCTTTACGGTCTTGTAGACCGTCATATCGCGGTAGTAACCGATCAGTTCCGAGATGAAGACCGAAAGATCGCCGGTCGATGCGTAGATCGAGGCAACGATATCGAAGATCGCTCTTCCGCTGCGGTCGGCGATCGCGCGCACGGCATCCTCCGACGTTTTTCTTCCCACGCCGCCCGAAAGCTCCTCGACGCGTTTCGTTGTGACCTTTCCGCCGTCCGCGCTGCACAGTTCGAGCAGCGAGATCGCGTCGCGCATTCCGCCCTGCGCCGCCCGCGCGATCAGACGCGCCGCGTCGTCTTCCAGCTCGATCCCTTCTTTTTCGGCGATATAGGAAAGACGCGCAGAGATCACGTCCGCGGAGATGCGTTTGAATTCAAAGCGCTGACAGCGCGACAGAATGGTCGCGGGGATCTTCTGCATCTCGGTCGTCGCAAGAATGAATACAACGTGAGAAGGCGGTTCCTCCAGCGTTTTCAGAAGCGCGTTGAAGGCGCCGGGTGAGAGCATGTGCACCTCGTCGATGATATAGATACGGTTCTTGAGCATCGACGGCGCGTACATGACCTCATCCTTGATATCGCGGATGTAGTCGACGCCCGTGTTGGACGCCGCGTCCATTTCGGTCACGTCGGACGCGGAACCGTTTTCGATCGCAAGGCAGTTCTCGCATTTACCGCAGGGGTCGCCGTTCACGGGATCCAGGCAGTTGACCGCTTTGGCAAGGATCTTGGCGCAGGTGGTCTTCCCCGTTCCCCTGCTGCCGCAGAAGAGATACGCGTGACTGGTCCTGCCTTCCTTGACCTGGTAACGCAAAACCGACGTGATGTGCGTTTGCCCCACCACGTCCGAAAACGCCGCCGGACGGTATTTTCTGTACAGCGCCTGATGCACGGAACTTCCCCCTTCCTCAAAAAAACGGTAAAACGCAAAATAAGACCATGCACCCCGCGGATGTATGCGCCGATACGCTTGAAAACAGGCTGTCTGCGGCACATCCGCCTGACCGCTTAATGCTGCTTGGTTCCCCACCTGACATGGTTCACGGGGACGAATTGCGCAGGACCCGCTTCGCCGCATACCGAGCCGACCATACATCGAAGATGCATGGCCTTATTTCACATTTTACCGATATCGCGGAGGCGCACCCGACGGACCGCCGCCGCTATAACATATTATATCACGTTTCTTATTTTATTGCAAGAGATATTTCAATTATTTTTCACGATCCGATCGGAAACGCTTCCCCTTTTCCGGGGGCGTCGGGGGTCGGAAGCGTCAAAACCGGCTGAAGCGGATCGTTCAGCCGGTTTCGTTATATATTCCGTTCATGTTCACGCGCCGCGTTCCGCACGGCGGCAGGCGCGGTACAAATCAAGGCATTTCGCTCAGATCGGCGATCTTGCTGTCGATATCGTCGACGTTGGTATCCTGATAGAATTCGAAGTAATAGGTCGTGATCAAAGCGCTCGGCGTGATCCTGTATCCCTTATCGAACGTGCAGTCTTTGTAGCACTTGTATTCGCCGGAGGAAGTCAACTCCTTGTTCACGGCGTCCAGATACTCGTCGATCGTACAGGGGGCGCCGCTCTCGTCCTTTCCTGCGAAATTGAGGATCCCGTCGATCTTATCCGCATAGAAATCCTTGAAGAACTCGGTGATCTCGGCGGCGGAATAATCGGCGCCGTCTTCGACCTCGTCAACGGACGGAATGCCGCAGAATCGCGAAACGATGTTCTTCTGATTCTTCGCCGCCTTCCAGTTATTCGCCGAATAATACAGTTCCTCGCTGGACATCTGATCGTTCTGATAGGATAAGAAGACGTTGCCCGCCTTGCCTAAGATCGGATAGTAATCGTTCTTGCCCGCGTTGTGCACGAGGTTGTTGTTTTCGTTCTCGTAAATATCGTAGTTGTACCCGAGGACCCCGTACGTGAGCAGATTGACGATCTCGGCGTTCGTCTGCATCGCGTAGATGATCTCGAGCGCTCTGGGGTTTTCCTGATCGAAATAGTCGGTGATGTGCGTGCGGAGGTTCATGCCTTCCGCGTCAAGCGCCGTCGTCGAGAAGGTGCTGACCGCGAACATCGATTCATACATTCTGTTGTCAATCACCGGACTGCCGATCTTCACGACGTAATAGTCTTCCGGATCATAGTAAGAGGCAGTGGAGGCGTCGCCCGTGACCATTGCGAGAGCAAAGGTCTCCTTATTGTCCGCCATGGCGGCGGCGGGCGCCGGGAATCCGATCTCTTCTTCCGTTCCCCGGTAGAAGCACTCGCCGATGTAGGGGGCGCATCCGTATTCATTGCGCAGATCGCTGATCAGTCCCGCGACCTTTCTGAAATAAGGCTGTTCATAGATGCTCGTCGGATAGAGGGTGTTTCCGAGGTCGTTCATGATGAGCTGCGAGAGATCGACGCCCGCGTGCTGCATCACCGCTGAATTGGTATGGTCGCTTCCGTCGAAGCAGTTGATCCATCCGATATCCGAGAAGTTGTAAAGGATCTTATCCACGTACAGGTCGCTGCCCTCGTTCTTCAGTTCCGCGTTGCCCTTCGCCGCGTCCTCGAGGAACTCAATGAAATCGGCAAGGTCGTCGCAGACGGCGCTGGGCGCGCCGGAGGAATTGAAGATATCGCACTCGACAGAATACTTGTAGTGATCGTACAGTTTCTTGTTCACCACAAGATAGCGCTCGCCCGACGTGACGTAGTTATTGGGGATCGCAAAATCGCCGCGGTTGTTGCAGTCGACGCCGTCGCCGGTAAGCTCCGCCATCTTATAAAGGGACGAATTGATGATCATCGACATCTTCTTCGCCCAGGCGCTCTCTGTGGAAAGCGTGTTCGATAACGGGATGACGTAGCTGTTCTGTACCAACTGATAGTATAAGGAAAGATCGTTGATGAAGATCACGTCGAGCTGATCGTCCGGGACTGTGGGATACATAGTCGCGAGACGGCCGTTCTCATCGTAATACATCAGGTCGCCGTTCGCAACGGCGATATACTCGACGTTATCGTCCAGAGCGTACTGTCTGGTATCCGCGTTGACGTTATCCGTATCGGAAAAGCCGGATTCGCTCGTATATTTTGCCTCGTACGCTTCCTGACGGTCGTAAAGATTTTTCGACATGGTCAGGATCTTATCCGCGTATTCGTCGGCGGTGAACATCTTGAGGATGATATGCGTATTGAATTCGGTCTCGGTGATCTTGTTGAGCGCCTCCTCAACCGATTTTACGGCGGCGTCGGTCGTACGGTCGTCACGGATCATCGCCAGCACCATCGTCTGCGCCATCGCGTCCGAAGAAACGACCTGAGGGACGTTCCCCGACGAGCATCCTGCGAATACCGACAGCAGCGCCGCGCACATCGCCAGACACAACACGAATGAAAGAATCTTGTTTCTCATTTGCGGGACCTCCTGATGAGATTGACACACTTTATCATACACCATTTTTACAAAAAAGTCAAGTCATAACTGATATCGCACCGAAAAAACTGCGGTAGGGCGCGCCGATCGGCGCGCAAAACCGGCTTTCACGGGAACGGTCAGTCGAGATAGTCCTTGAGTCTCTTGGATCTGCTGGGGTGACGGAGTTTGCGAAGCGCCTTCGCTTCGATCTGACGGATACGCTCCCTTGTGATGTTGAAGACCTGTCCGACTTCCTCGAGCGTTCTCGTTCTGCCGTCGTCAAGGCCGAAGCGCAGTTTCAGGACCTGCTCCTCTCTGGGCGTCAGCGTGCGCAGAACCTCGTTCAGCTGTTCGCGGAGCATGACGTAGGAAACGGCGTCCTGGGGCGCGGGCGAATCGCTGTCCTCGATGAAGTCGCCCAGGTGGCTGTCCTCCTCCTCGCCGATCGGCGTTTCAAGAGAAACGGGATCGAGCGCGATCTTCATGATCTCTCTGACCTTTTCGGGCGACATCTTCATCGCCTTGGCGATCTCCTCCGCGGACGGATCCCTGCCGTTTTCCTGCACGAGCTGTCTGGAAACGCGCGCGACCTTATGGATCGTCTCTACCATATGCACGGGGATGCGGATCGTGCGCGCCTGGTCGGCGATCGCTCTGGTGATCGACTGCCTGATCCACCAGGTCGCGTAGGTGGAGAACTTGTATCCCTTGTGATAGTCGAATTTCTCGACGGCTTTCATGAGTCCGAGGTTGCCCTCCTGGATGAGGTCGAGGAAGGACATTCCTTTGCCGACGTAGCGCTTGGCGATCGACACGACCAGGCGGAGGTTGGCTTCGACCAGCTCCTGTTTTGCCTGCTCGTCGCCCTCTTCCTCCATCAGGCGCGCCAGTTCCATCTCGCGTTCGCCCGAAAGAAGCGGCACCTTGCCGATCTCCTTGAGGTACATCCTCACCGGGTCGTCGATCGCAAGACCTTCGCTGGCGAGCATCTTTTCCATATCCTCGGCGGATTCGTAACGCTCGATCTCATTCTTGATCTCTTCCGAGAATTCGTTCTGCTCGATGCTGCCCTCGCTGACTTCGAGATTGAGGATCTCCAGGTCTTCGTACAGTTTGTCGATCTGATCCAGTTCGCTCTCGTTGTCGTCGATCATCCCGGCGAGATCACCCTGACCGCTCTTGCTTTTTTCGATCAGTTCCTCGATCGGCATCTGAGAAGGGTCCTTCATATTGTTATCGTGATTCATGATAACCGTCCTTTCTTATTCACATCGTGAATTTTCGGCTGGATTTATGATTTTTATGTTTTCTTTTTATTTTTGATGATCTCGGAGATCGCGTCGATCGGAGAAACCGGATCCTTCGGCTTCTTTAAAAGGCGGAGTTTTCCGACGCAGTCCAGCAAGATCGCGTAGCCGTTGTCCTTCAATTCCGCTCTTCCCGCGCGCATCTCAAGAAGCTTCGCCGTTTCCTCGGGCGTAAAACGGTCCTGCAGGAGCATCGGATCGGCGTCGATCCCTTCGGCGCACAGCGAAAGCAGCCCGACGAACACCCGTCTGTCGAAATCGGTGATGAAGTCCTCTTCCTTCACGTCGCCGGTCTCATAGACCCGGCGCGCGTTTTCGGGAAGGATCATCATCAGTCCTAAGATCGTTTCTTCGGTGCGCACCGCGGCGACGTTGCCGACCGTCTGCGGATTGACGCGGTCTCTGAATCCCTGCGCCCGTCTCAGCAGCTCGTCCGACTGCGCTTTTTCCTGCTTTTTCCGCTCGGCCCTCAACGCGCGCTCGACCTCGGTCTTGAGGTTTTCGGCGGTCACGCCGAGTTTTCCCGAAGCGACGCCGACGTAGAGTTCCCGCTCTACGGCGGAGGAATACGAAGAAATGAGTTTCACCGCTTCCGACGCCGCTTTGACGCGCCCGTCGGTCGAAGTCAGATCGTACTCTTTGACGATCTTCTCAAATTTATACTCAAATCTTGTTTTGCTTCCCTCCAGAAGCTTTCTGAAGGCGTCTTTTCCGTATTTTTTGATGTATTCGTCCGGGTCCTTGGCGCCCTCCACGCGGAGGATCCTTGTTTCCAAGCCCGCTTTTGCAAGTATTCCAAAGGCTTTTTCGGCGTTTTTCTGCCCCGCCTCATCGGCGTCGTAACAGATGATCACCCGGTCGGTATAGCGCTTCATGATGCGCGCCTGCTCGTCGGTGAGCGCCGTGCCCATCGTGGCGACCGCCTGAGGAAATCCCGCGCCGTGCAGGGCGATGACGTCCATCTGTCCCTCGCAGAGTATGAGATGCTCCTTGCAGTGATCCTTGGCAAAATTCAGAGCGAAAACGTATTTTCCCTTGACAAACGCAGGCGTCGACGCGGTGTTGACGTATTTCATCATTTTAATGCCGTCCATGCGCCTGCCGCTGAAGGCGACGACGTTGCCCGAGGTATCGAGCATCGGAATCATCATCCTGCCGCGGAATAAGTCAAAGTAACTGCCGGGCTTGTTCTTGCTCTCCTGGAGCAGACCGCCCTCGACCATCTGACGGTCGGTATACCCCTTGCTTCTAAGATGATCCCGCAGCGCGCTGAACGAATCGGGCGCATAGCCCAGCCCGAAACGCGTGATGAGCGGCATCGTCATCGACCGTTCGCGCGTCAGATAATCCAGCGCCTCCGGGGTCTGCGGATCGAGCAGCCGGTCGTGAAAGAACTTGGCGGCTTCACGGTTCATCTGCGTATTCTCGCTGCGCGTCAGAAGACCGTTTTCGCGCCGTTCGAGGTCCTGCGGCAATACGATCCCCGCGCGCTGCGCAAGAAATTCCAGCGCTTCAACGTAGGACAGGTTTTCGGCGCGCATGACGAAGGTGATGACGTCTCCGCCCGCGCCGCACCCGAAGCAGTGAAAGAATCCCTGGGACGGATGAACGATAAAGGAGGGCGTCTTCTCGGAATGGAACGGACAGAGCCCTTTCAGATCCTGCCCGGACCGCTGTAAACGCACGTAGGAGGAAACGACGCCGTCGATCGGGTTGCGCAGTTTGATCTCTTCGATCACCGCGGGACTGATCATAGACCTTCCTCCTTTTCACTCATTGTAAATCATCAACATTAATTCTACTTAAATGCGTGCCGGGATCGGCAGATATTTCGGTCGGGCGCCCGTTTGCAGACGGGCTTCGTTCAACTGCGGTCAAGCCCCTGCCAGATCTTCGGGATAAAGAGATTTCTGAACGTCGCGATCGCGTAGCGGTCGGTCATGCCGGAAATATAGTCGGCGACGCAGCGCTCAACGCCGTCGTTTTCGATATTGCGCGCATAGACCTCCGGCAGGTCGGAGGGATGCGCGGTATAATGCTCGAAAAGCTGTCCGAGCATCGCCTCGGCGCGCACTTCCTCGCCCTTGGCGGCGGGATTGGTATATACCAGCGCGAACAGGAGCGATTTGAGTTCGTTCATCGCCTCTCTGATGTCGTCCTCCATGGAGATGACGCCGGAGGCGGTGCCCCTGGCGACGATGCTGTTGACCATCGTCGTGATGCGCTCGCTGGTCGTATAGCCCAGTACGTTGCGGAGCATCAGCGGGATATCGTCGTCCGACATCACGCCCGCGCGGATCGCGTCGTCGATATCGTGATTGAGAAAGGCGATGACGTCCGCGTAGCGCACGATCTGTCCCTCAAGCGTTTCGGCGACGCCCGAGGTATGACTGACGATCCCGTCGCGTACCTCGTGCGTGAGATTGAGCCCCTCCAGCACGTCCACGACGCGAAGACTCTGCTCGTAATGACGGAAGCCGCCCTTTACCATCCGGTTGAGCTGACGCTCGCCGGCGTGTCCGAAAGGGGTGTGTCCCAGGTCGTGTCCAAGCGCGATCGCTTCGGTCAGATCCTCGTTCAGAAAAAGGGCGCGCGCAATGGTGCGCGCGATCTGCGCGACCTCGAGCGTATGCGTCAGACGCGTTCTGTAATGGTCGTCCTCCGGCGAGAGGAAGACCTGCGTCTTGTGCATCAGTCTGCGAAAGGGTTTGCAATGGATGATCCTGTCACGGTCACGTTGAAAATCCGTGCGCATCGGGTCGGGATCCACGGGCTTCGCCCGTCCTTTGGAACAGTCCGAAAAGCATGCCTCGGGCGCTAAAAAGGCGTGTTCCCGCCGGTAGTATTTTTCAAGAACGCTCTCCAAATCCGTTGTCCTCCTTTTCACCGCCGGCAGAAATTCAGATAAAAAATCGGTCTGATCCGTTTTCTGCGACTGCCGTCGACAACAAAATTCATCTATAATATACGCCAAAGTGAAAAAAACTCCTCTTTTTTCGCCTTGCACAAAAGGAGCAGCACGCCCTACCCGCCGCTGTCAAAGGGGCCGCTTCCTTTCGCACGATCGCGCGAAGGGAAACAGCCCCCCTAAAAACAGTATTTCCGTCCCGTCACTCCCGGAGGAAGACCTCCTCCCCGACGAGCGCCGCCAGTCTGCCGGAAAACGCCTCGGTCAGTTCCTTTTCAAAGCGTCCGGTATCCTTTGACGGCAGAAGAAATTTTGCGGTCACTTCCGAACCGAACTGCGCGTCGAAGGAACGCGCGCCCGATCTTGACGCAAGTCTCGACACGGCGCCGTACTGCGCGTAGGAGCAGGTAACGGATATCTCCGTATAGGCGCGCACCCATACTCTGCCCGCTTTCTCAACAGCGCCCGCGGCGGCGGTGGAATAGGCGTGAACGAGCCCGCCGGTGCCCAGCAGAATGCCGCCGAAATAGCGCGTGACAACGATCACGCATCCGCAGAGCCCCCGCTTGGCGACGGCGTCGGTCACCGGCGCGCCGCCGGTGCCCGCGGGTTCGCCGTCGTCGGAGGAACGAAGCGTTCCGTCGGGCAGAACATACGCCCAGACGTGATGCCGCGCATCGGGAAACCGTTTTCTGATCCCCTCGATGAAGGCCTTCGCCTCCTCCTCCGTCTGTACAGGCTTCAGACGCGCCGTAAAGGTCGACCGCTTTTCAGAATATTCGTATTCCGCCCCGTTTGCGGGCGTTTCATACTCCTTCAGGTTCGCCACGCGGTTCTCCTTTGCGCCTTACTGCTTTATCGCGCTGAACTGCGGCGTCTTACGCTTCGCAGCCGGAAACGCTCACTTCGGTAAAGGCGAACTTTCCTTCCGCCGCTTTTTCAAAACTTCCGAGCGTGAGATAGGTCACGGTCTTACCGCCGAGATCAAAGGTCATTTCCTTGTCGGTATCCCAAAGATCGAGCGTCTGTTTGCTGCCGTCAGAGAAGGTGACGATCGCGCTCATGAGATGCGTGTCGCCGTCGGCGGCGCGCATCTTGACCGTCAGCGTTCCGACTTTGACTTTTCTTCCGAAATCGATCTTCAGAGTCGCGCCGTCCGTCGGAACGTAGGACTGATACGGCCATTTTCCCGTAGAACGGTTGGCTGTGAAGCCGTCGATCGCATTGCGCGCTTCCGTCACGCCGCTTGTATTTGTTTCGCAGCTTCCGGATGCGTGCGGGAAGGCGTTCGAAGCGGATGAAGCGTCATACGGATTGACCGATATCACGCGCTCCTTCTTCAACTCTTCCGCCGTCGGGATGCGCACGAAGATCGTGTTCTCCCTGTAGCCGGCGCCGGAGGTGCGGAAGGTCGCGTTCGACGTATAGGCAAGATTGGAAGGAACGGTATAGGTGAACTCGCCGTCAGGCAGATAGAGGATGCTCTCGCCCTGACGTTCGTTTACCGAAAGCGCGGCGTATTTGCTGCCGGTGACCTTGACCGTGATCTTGTCGCCCGCGGTGTAGCGCGATACGCCGTTCAAAATGGCATAGCCGTTCCCGGAAGCGGAAAGCTCGGTCTTTCCGTCGCCGGACTTGAACCGTACTTCGACCGTTCCCTCGGGCAGAGTGCCGCCGAGGTCCATCTTCACGTAACGGTCCCAGGTATCGTAGAAATGCCGTTTGTTGACGCGTTCCTCGCAGGCGCGCTGCGTATCCTCCGCAAAACGCTCGCCGTCAGAATAGGATCCGTAGCAAGGAACCGCAAGGTCGATCCAGCAGGCGATCGCGCGGATCTGCGCGTCGGTCAGTCCGCCGTGCCCCTTCTTGAGTTTCGAGATCAGCGGGCTCAGGGACGAACCGGAGTAGTTGGCGGACAGCGCGTTGGCGCCCGACATCGTCGAGATCCATTTCACGTACGCGCCGCTGGGACTGCCCACCCAGTTGGAGCCGGAAGGATACGCGTCTGTCAGCACGAGGTAGGACAGCGGATACTCGCGCATCATTCTGTTGCCGTCGGAGAAGATCGGTTCGCCCGAAAGGGAGATCTTTGCCTCCGTCGAAGGCCGCTGAACGTTCGGGGTAACGTACAGAGCGAAGTCGATCGCTCTGCCGCCGCCGGTATTGTGCAGCGAAACGGCAATGGTGTTGCTGCCGGCTTTTAAGAAGGACTCGGGCTTCGCGGAAATATCGCAAGCCGTGTACGCGTCCACGTAAAGCTTGCTGGGATTGAACACCAGTTGTCCGTTGATATAGATTTTGATGGTATCGTCGTAAAGGATGCTCAGCGAAGCGTAACCGCCCTTGAAGCGCTCGATCTGCTCCGCAGTCAGATCGAACTGCGAACGCAGCCAGATATAGGACTGGGAGCCCGACCAGCCGGTGTTCATCTTCGTGATGTCGCCTCTGTCGCCGAAGGGCGCCTTCCCCGTCTTCCAGGAGGAGTCGTCATAGTCTTCGCTTATCCAGTCATTTGGAAGATTGTCGGAGGACGCGGTCTGATACTTCCAGGTCGACGCCTTCGGAATGATCTCGGACTTGCCCGTGTCGACGGCCGAACGGAGCGCGCACTCGATATAGCGTCTGCCGCCCGAAACCGTGATCTGTATTTCGTTCATACCGCCCGTGAAGCGATCTGTGACCGTTTTTTCAAGCTTCACGGTCTTTGTCGTGACGGTGGAGGAACTGCCGGTAAAGACCGTCGCTCCGTTGACCTTCACGGTGACGCTGCCCGCGAACTTCAGAAGCAGCGCGGTGTCGCAGGCGTCCTTGTTATTCGTCGTGAAGAGGAAGCTCTTCTTCATTGTCAGCGTGCCCGCCGTCCACTTGGTATTGACGTCGGTCTCGCCCGTCGCCGGATCGCCGAAGGGCGCGTGCGCCAGCTGTTCGGCGCCGCCGTCGACGCTGTAGGTCCACACGGACGCGTACGGGATCAGATAGCCGAGTTGTGCGACCGCGGTGTCGGTGCCGCCCTTGGCGGCGTTGATGCGCGCCAGCGCCCTGTCGGTATCGGAATGGCAGACGACGCAGTTCTGATCGAGGATCGGCTGGATCACGTCGGGATAGGAGAAGCCGATATAGTCGCGTTCGTAGGGATCGAAGTTCTCATAGTCGGCGCAGGTATCCATCCAGAGATCTCTCTGCAGATCCTGCACGCCCTTTTTCATCGCCATGGTGATGCCGCCGCCCGATCTCGGAACGGAGTTTTTGTCCTCATGACAGCCGACGCACGAGAAGGTCTCGCCCGGCATCAGGGTCGACCAGGAGCGCATCGTCTGGATCATGAAGCCGGACCCGTCGAGCAGCTGGAAGTACACGGGCGTTTCGGAGGGCACTCTGAAGAGCGCCGAGCCGTCCTCCTCCACGGGAACGATACCCAGAACGTTCTTGACGTCCCAGGAGCCGTTGCCGATCGAAACGGGTGAGAATACGTCCGCGGTTCCGCCCGCCGAGCCGCCCGCGGCGACCGTCGCGCCGGATGCGGAGGAACGGAATTCAAGAGAAACGACGCGCAGATACTTCACGCTGCCCTTTTCAACGTTCTTGAGCGAATCGCCCTCATAAACGTTCGCAACGTAATAGATCCCGGAGGACTGCGCGTAATCGACGGTGCTGACGCGGTCGAAGCCCTTGGTCATTTTGATCGGCACGATCTGCGCGGCGGGCAGACGCGCTGCGCCCTGGCAGATCACCGTCGCTTTGCTGAAGCTCTCGTTTTTGTTGCAAAGATAAATATTGAAACTTGCGTTGACGCCCGTATAACTGTCAGTCGCAGAAACAAGGAAGAGGTTCTCGTTCAGCGCATAGGGATACTTGTACGCTCTGCCGTCCTGTCCGAAATGGTCGGTATTGTACCGCACGCCGGTCGTCGAATCGGGGAACAGGAATTTGATCGCGGAAGGATCGTTCCTGCCTGCGGTGGTATCAACGGTCACGAGCTTGCCCTTTTGCGGCACGTGGTGTCCCGAAGCGATCGAAACGTATTTGCCGGGCGCGCCGGGGATGTCGCGCGTGTGCAGAAGGGTCGTCGGGTAGTCGGCGTCATTGCCCCAGACTTCGACCTGATAGGTACCGTCCTGGAACATCTGGAAAACGCCCTGGATGAACATCTGCGTACGGTCGTTATAGTCCCAGCGGGTATACAGCACGCGCCCGTCGGAGGTCACCGTCGGGAAGGTGGTGTGCACCTGATCGTAGCCGACCCTGCGGATATGATCGCCGTTGCCGTCCATGATGAAGAGATTGGAGACCGGCGTATACCAGCAGTCGACGGTCTGCACGTCTCTGGTAGACGAGAAGATGATATTGCCGTTCGCCAGATACTGCGGCTCGATGTCGGCTCTGCCGTTGCCGAAGGTCAACTGCGTTTCCTTAAACTCACCGCTCGTCAGTTCCATTTCGTAAATATGGTAGTCGTCGGTGTTGTTGTTCTTCTTCGCGTAGATCACGCGCGTCCCGTCGAAGGACACGGAAGGATCACGGACGACGCCGGTCGTGAGGTTCAGAAGGATCTTTTCGTAGGTGGAAGCCGTGCCGTCGCCGTTATCCAGTACCGAAAGGGCGATGAGCTGCGCGCCGGGGTTGAAGTTGATCTCGCCGTAGAGATCGACGCCGGCGTTGGTCTCCGCCACCGCCTCGGTGTAGGCGTAGTGAGAGCCGCCCATCTGACGCTGTTTGACGACGATGTAGTGATTGGAGGTCTCCATCAGCTGCCGTACGTTGTCGTCGATCGGGAAGGTCAGCATCTTATCGCCGCCGAAGACGTTGCCCTCGGCGCCCGCGAACAGCCCGAGCGAAGAACAGACAAAGAGCGCCGCCGCCACGGTCAGTCCGATAAGGATCGCAATTTTGATTTTCATGCTTCTTTTCATTGTGCGTTTCCTCCTTCTCAACCGCTGTATTTGAGGCTGTACACGCTCGCGAGCCGGTTGCCCGCCGCATCGGTGACCGTCACCGTCAGCGTTGTGCCGGCAGCCGCATTATCGGGGATCTTAAAGCCGAGTTCATATTTATATTCCACGTCGTAGATGAGTTGTCCCGGAGTGAAGACCTTCTCGGCGATCCCGGCGCCGGCGCCGTCCTTCAGCGTAACGGTGATCACGGGATCCTCGACGCCCGACGCGCTCGGGATCTGCTTGAAGAGCGTGATATACTTGATCTCAGCGCCCGGTTCCAGACGGCAGAGGATCGTTTCGCCGTCTTTTTCAGAGAAGACTTCGCCGACGCCGTAATACTCGCCGACCGTTCCGATCGAAAGAACGAAAGCCGTGAGGTCCGATAGCTCAGCGTCGGTGATCGCGTCGCGGACGAATTTCTTCACCACTTCCCTGACGCTCGTTTCCTTGCCGCAGTAGGTATACGGCGCGCTTCTCCAGATCTCGACGAGCGTCGGGGTGATGAAGGCGCGGTCCTCAAGCGAACCGTCGGCGCCGAGATAGGGCGACTTGTGGAACTGAAGGTCGGTATAGAGCGGTGCGGGATGGCAGACGGAGCAGCCCTTGCTTTCAAACAGTTCCCTGCCGCGCAGCGCCTCGGGCGTATAGCCGGCGTCGTGCGCGAGGTAGGGGCTGTCGACGGGCAGCAGCGCGCGCAGATAGCAGTTCATGCATTCGACGTCCTCATCGGACAGCGTGCTGCGGAACGCCTCTCTGACCGTGCCCATCACGTTCGCTTCGGCGCTCTCCATGACGCCGGTCGTGAGCACCGGCGGGGTACGCATCGAGAAGATCATTGATTTGGTGTTCTTCGGCGTGCCCCATCCGTCGCCGCCCTCGTCCCAGTTGAGCGCGTCGGGTCTGGCGTCGGGATGACAGGAGGAGCAGCTTTCCCACGTCTGATAGCAGTAATTCGCGTCAAACCATAATCTTTCGCCTTTGCGCGCGGCGGTTTCCTCGGGCTGCTGCCCGACGGCGAAGCCGCCCGCTTCCTTCATGGTCTTCGCGTCCACCGCCGCGACCGTGCCGCTGAAATACTCGGCGACGTAGACTTTGTCGCCGTCAAGGCAGAGCGAACGCGCGCCCGCGCCCGACAGTTTCACTCTCTTTTTGACGCCCGACAGATAATCGATCCGGTCGATGATCTTGTCAAGCGAGGGAACGCGGTCGTTGCGGCCGGAGGTCACGACGTAGTTCATATCCTTGATCTTCGCCAGATCCACCCGGATCAGTTCGCCCGTTCCCGCCGCCGAAACGAAGAGCGTTTTGCCGTCCGCGGAGATCGCGGCGCCCCAGGGATTCGCGGCGCCGCTCTCGATATCGTCGAGCAGATAAGCGACCTTTTCACCGGTTTCCGTATCGATGACGGTGAAGCCGTTGGTGTTGACCCAGCCGCGGTCGAGCTGCGTCGTGGGGTAGGTGTAGCGCGCAACGGTATGCGTCACGACGATCTGCGATCCGTCGGGGGAGGAAACCATCGTGCGCAGGTTGGTCACGCCGTCCTGGAGCGCGATGCTGCCCGTGACGGCTTTAGACGCCATATCGATCTTGACGATCTTCGAAGAGAGCGTCGCGTTCAGAGCGCTCTCATCCTGCAGGCGCGAACCGACGTACAGAACGCCGCCGGCGGCAGCCATGCAGTACGGCTCTCTTGAGACCTCGATCGCCGCGGTCACTCTGCCCTTTTCAAGATCGACGACCGACACGGTATTCGAGAAGCGGTTGCAGACGAAGACGTCGTTCCCGCTGATCACGAGATCCGACGGCGTATGTCCGACGGTGACCGATCTTGTCACGTTCAGGTCTCGGTCGAGTTCAAACAGTTTCCCGCCGTATTCCCCGACGAGCGCATAGACTTTTTCACCGGAAACGGCGATTTTCGAGACCGTTCCGTCAAAATAGGCGCTCTTCTCGGACGTTCCGTCGGCGGAGAAGCGGTATACCGCGTTGTTCGTCGCGTCGGATACAAAGATCTTGCCACTGTCAGCACAGATCGAGGAGGGCGAACAGAAGACCGTCCCCTCCTTTTTGCTGTAGAACCCGGTGATCTCGTCGTCCGGAGGAGTCTGCGTGGACGGCGCGGGCGTCGTCGTTTTGGTATCGCCGCCCGTCGGAGTTTCCGTTCCGGTATCACCGGAAGGAGTTTCCGTCGGCGCCTGCGACGTCGGGGTCTGCGTGACGCCGGTCGGAGTCGTCGTCCCGTTGTCGGACGTGGAGCACGCCGGAAGCAGGACCGCGCCGAGAAGCAGGATCGCCGCGAGGATCAGCGCCGGACCGCGTACGCCTGTTTTCGACTTGAAGGGATGTGCGTTCATTGTTATGACCAGTCCTTTCTCGTGGATGTGATATGTCAGACTGTCCGCAAATGCGGACGCAAAAGCAGAAGGTTCAGTAGGAATGCATCGAAGGCACTTTCAGAACGTTCGAAAAGAAGAACGTGACGATCACGAGCGCGGCGCCGGTGATCATGAAAATGCGCGCGTATTTTTTCAGACCTGGGCGCCTATAAAGATGCAGCGCCGTGAGATAGTTGAGCCATGCGGAAAGCGACCAGCACTCCTTGACGTCCCACGCCCAGAATTCGCCCCATACCTGATCCGCCCAGACCGCGCCGAAGAAGAGCCCCGCCGTCATAAAGGGAAAGAGCAGACGCGCGATCACCGACAAGACCGGGTCGTGATCCTCCTTTTTCACAAGCGCGCGCAGCGCGATCAGCGCGCCGACCGCGGCAAGCGAGTAGGAGAACATATAACAGAGGATGTGCGGGATGAAGAAGACCGACTGAAGCGCCGGAGGATAATTCACAGACGTGCTCTTCATCACGCACGTGCCCACCGTCACGACGGCGGAAGCGAAGAAGAAGTAGGCGTCGTACCCCTCGATACGGCAGAGTTTTCTGACCGTCAGCCCGACCAAAACGCAACAGAGCGCCAGAAACACCAGACACTGCCAGACCGAAACGAAGGGAATGAAGGACGCGCCGCGGGTCCTGACGTTGCCGACATAGTTGAGAACGAATACCGTGCCGTTCAGCACGAACGCCGCGGCGGGAAACGCGATCTTCAAACGCCGCGGGACGGATTTGGAGAATTTTTTGAGCGCGCAAAGGAAAGAAGCGCCGTAAAAAAGCGCCGACAAACCAAGCAGGATGCGCGCGATCACGTCGGTCATACGGCGTCACCGCCCTTCTTACGGGACGCGCGCCCCGCGTCCCGCGCCTCTTTGCTCTTTTCGCCGTCCTTTTTCTTCCAGGAGCTCAGTCCGGTAAAGCAGGAGAGGAAAGTGCCCGTGATCAGCGCGGCGACGCCGGCGATCACAACGTACTCCGCGGGATTGTTCTTGATGTAGAGAACGGCGCCGTCGGAATCGGAGGTCACGTTCATGAGGTAGATCTTGTATCCGTCGATATACTGCGGATGATTGACCGTCAGGGTCTTTTCCTCGAGAATCAGCCCGCTCTGTTTGTCCTTCAGAACGACCGTCGCCTCATAGCGCTTCGGCGTGCCGTCCTCATACTGCTCATACTGCACGCCGTCGAGCGAAAACCAGGCGCCGAAGCGCACGAAGTTCTTATCGCCGACGAGAACGGAATCGTAATCGCGCCCGACGCGAAACAGGTCGCCCTTCACAGTCGTTTCGGCGCCGTATTCATCGGTGTAAACGCGCGCGTTGGACGTGGTCGCTAACTCCGTGACGACCAGACCGACGATCAGCACCACCGCGCCGAAATGCATCACGTAATGCCCGATCCTGTGGATCAGCGAACCAACTGAAGGAATGAAGAGCGCGCCCGCCGCCGTCAGCAGCGCAACAGAAGCAAGGCAGATGATCACGACGATCAGTCCCGCCGTCGCCGCGACGGGAGAAGCGCCGGTCGCGCCGACGTACAGAGTGACGGCGAGCGCGACGGCGGAGACTGCCGCAAGAACGAGGCACGAGATCCTATAGAGTTTTTCCATCGGCGTTTGACCTCCTTCACGCGCGCGGAACCCGTACGCGCAAAATAGAATACCAAGAGTATTTTACCACAGTTCTACCCCGAAAGGAAGACCTTTTTTCATTTTTTTATTGACATATTCTACTTTTTTTGATATACTGCAAGCGGTCACAAAAAGAGCAAGGAGGGTCGTCCCGTGACGTCGAAAGAAGCGTTTGGCCGCGTTTTTTCAAGCGATCTGTCAACACAAATAAAGGAAAGCGGCGTTCTTACCGTATTTCTGGAACCGGGTGAGCGCGTCGTCAAAAAAAAGAAAAGATCCGTTAAAAGAGGAGACTGCGTCATCCTTACGGGATATACCGTCAAGGACCTGACAGACGGCTTTCAGATCACGCTGCCTCTTGACGCCTCCCGGCTGGAAGAAGCCGGAAAATACACGCTGAAGCCGGGTGCGCTCTGCCGTATCGCCGACGGCGCGCGGTTCGAAGAGATCGTTGCGCGTATCCTTGAGGAAGTGCGCACCGACCTGCCTCTGCGCGACGAGATGATCGCGCGCAAAACCGACGAACTGCTGATCCTGCTCTTCAGAAGCGCTCAGGAACAAAAAGGGCGCGGCGACAAGCGGCAGTATCAGCGTTTTCTCGAACTGCGCAAAGAGCTTGCGCAGAAGCCGGAGCAGCTGCCTTCGGTCGCAGAAATGGCGGCAAGGGTCTACGTCAGCGTTTCTCGTTTTCACAGCGTATACAAGAGCATCTTCGGGATCTCTCCGAAAAAGGATTTCCTCTCTCTGCGCGTCGGGCGCGCGAAAGAACTGCTGTCAAGCCGGCGGTATTCCGTCGCGGAGGTCGCAAAAATGACCGGCTACACCAACACGTTTCACTTCATCCGTCAGTTCAAAGACGCGACGGGCGTCACTCCCGGGAAATTTGCGAAAAGCGCCGGAAGCGCGGATAATTGATCTTTTGTATTGCCCTTTATGAGAAAAAGACCGTTTGCGCGGCTTCCTCGCCGCGCAAACGGTCTTTTTCTCATACGCTCATTTCAGAAATCCGGCGATGATCTGCTCCTCCGCTTCCTTCTCGGTCAGCCCGAGGGTCATGAATTTGACGAGCTGCTCTCCCGCGATCCGTCCGATCGCCGCCTCGTGCGCGAGCGCGGCGTCGACGTTGTTGGCGCTGACGCGCGGGACCGCCGATACTTTGCCGTTGTCCATGATGATGGCGTCGCATTCGGTCCTGCCCGTGCAGCGCGCGTTGCCGTTCATGATCGAATGATACTCCTGACGCGAATCCTCCTTGGCAACCGATCTTGAAACGACGTGGCAGGCACTGCCGTCGCCGTTCAGGTCGACCGAAAAGGCGGTCTTGGCGAACTGTTTTCCGTGAGTCATGATCTTTTCGGAGATCTCGAGCACGGCGTTTGCGGCGAGATGCGCCTCGGTCTCGCGCACGGTCGAATCGACGCCCTTGATCTGCGTAGTGTTCATTTCGACCTTCGCGCCCTCTCCGAGATGCAGAACGGTTTTGGGATTCATCACCCGTTCGCCCGTGCCTTCGCCGTCGCCGTAATGCTTTTCGACGTAAACGACGCGCGCGTTTTTGCCGACGTAGAAACTGTGAATACCGTCGTGACGCGTACCGCAGGCGCCGCTGTTGTGGATGCCGCATCCGGCGATGACCGTCACGTCGGCGTCCTCGCCGATATAGAAATCGTTGTAAACCGTTTCCTCGTGCCCGGTCTTGCTGATGATCACCGGGATATGCACGCTCTCGTTCTTTGTACCGGGGTCGACGGTGATGACGATACCGCGTCCGTCTTCCCTGTTTTCGATATGGATATGCGCGGACTGTCCCCTGCCCTCGCTCTGTCCGTTCTTGCGGATATTGTACGCGCCCGTGGGGATGCCGTGCAGATCCGCGATCTCCTTTAAGAGATTCAATTCTATCTTATCGATCATGCAAGCGTCCCTCTCTCAATCCATTTTTCCCTTCAGCACCGAGCAGGCGCTGTCCTGTCCGAAGAGCGTCGGCAGGATCTCTTCCTTCGTCCCGGCGCGGTCTACCTTTCCGCCCGAGATCACCACGATCCGGTCGGCGATATTGAGGATACGCTCCTGATGCGAAATGATCACGATATTGCCGTTGATCTGCTCGCGGACGTTCTCAAAGACCCTGATGAGACTTGCAAAACTCCAGAGATCGATCCCCGCTTCCGGTTCGTCAAAGACGGCAAACGGCGTCTTGCGCGCCAGGACCGTGGCGATCTCGATGCGCTTGAGTTCGCCGCCCGATAAACTGGCGTTGACCTCTCTGTCAAGATAGTCGCGCGCGCAAAGCCCCACGCTCGACAGGAAATCGCACGCCTCGACGACCGACAGCGTCCTGCCGGAAGCGACGTTCAGAAGGTCGGATACGGTGATCCCCTTGAAGCGCACCGGCGTCTGAAACGCGTAACTGATCCCGGCTTTTGCGCGCTGCGTCACCGAAAGCCCCGTGATATCCTCGCCGTTGAAGACGATCCTTCCGCTGTCGGGCGTATAGATACCGGAGATCAGTTTGGCGATCGTGGATTTTCCGCCGCCGTTGGGTCCGGTGATGACGGTAAAGGGGCTGTCCACCGTAAAGGACACGCCCGAGAGTATTTCTTTTTTCCCCGCTTCGGTGTTCACCGAAAAGCGCACGTTCTCAAGTGAAAGCAATTTGCGTTCTCCTTCGGTTCATGTTCTGCCGGGCGAAATGCCGCCCTCAAAGAGTAATTATAGCACATTTTTACTCTTTCGTCAAATACTTTTTTTCTTGGGAGAAAGACCTGTGTTTCCGTATTTACTCACCGGTCACACAGGTTTTTTTGACGTACGCCGCTTGACAACGCGCCGGTTCGATGATATAATCAGTTCAAAGAACCGAAAAGGAGTTTTAACTATGCTATACGTATTCATCGGCATCGCCGTATTTCTTCTGATCGTCGCGATCTTCAACGTCAAGATCGTTCCGCAGGCGCACGAATACGTGATCGAGCGTCTCGGCAAATACCGCACGACCTGGCACGCGGGTCTGCACGCCAAGCTGCCGATCGCCGACCGCGTTTCAAACAAGGTCGTTTTGAAGGAACAGATCCTCGACACGCCCCCTCAGCCGGTCATCACGAAGGACAACGTCACCATGCAGATCGACGCCGTCGTATACTATAAGGTCTTCGACGCGAAACTCTACACCTACGGCACCTCCAAGCCGGTCGCCGCGCTCGGGAACCTGACGGCGACGACCCTCCGCAACATCATCGGCGATCTGACGCTCGACGACACCCTTACTTCCCGCGACATCATCAACAACAAAATGACGCAGATCCTGGACAAAGAGACAGACCCCTGGGGACTGCGCATCGTCCGCGTCGAAGTGCGCAACATCATGCCTCCGCAGGATATCCGCGAAGCAATGGAAAAGCAGATGCGCGCCGAACGCGAACGCCGTGAAACCCTTTTGCAGGCGGACGGTCACAAACAAGCGGCGATCACCCGCGCCGAAGGCGACAAGCAGGCGATGATCCTCAAAGCCGAAGGTGAAAGAGACGCCCGCATCGCAAGAGCCGAAGGCGAAGCCAAGGCGATCCTGCTCGCAAAACAGGCGGAAGCCGACGGTCTGCGGCTCTTAAGGGACGCGCAGGCGGACGCGGCGGTTCTCGAACTCAAGAGATATGAAGCGCTCTGCGCGCTCGCGAACGGCAGAGCCGCCAAGATCATCGTCCCGACCGACGTCGTGGACGTCACCAGACGCAACGTCCTCTTCGCGGAGGAAACCGAACTCGGCACACACACCAAACCGGAAGCTGCGGATCCCGAGCCCGCGTTTTCCGATCCCTGCTGTGAAAAACTCTCCGACGATCCCGAATATCAGGATCTCGTGAAGCCCGCAAAGAAGCAAAAATGATCCGTTGATCAAGGTGCTGTTTCATTTGCCTGCAAATGCGGTTTTATCCGGACAGGCGAACGCTTATTGTCTAACAATATGACAAAACCGAGGCGTGAGCCGAGGAGCAAAACGTCGACGGGGGTGTTTCATTTGGCGCAAATACGCCAAATGAAACACCCCCTATTTTGCGTTGACGGCGTTCTTGCGGCGTCAGCCGTTTTTCAGACCGACTCCTCTGTCGAACGCGGGGTTGTAATAATAGAAATTCTTCTTTTCGGCAAAAGCGTCCTGCGCGATGCCCAGACATTCCGCGAAGCGCTGATAATGGTTGATCTCGCGCTGTCTTAAGAACTTGATCGGCTCGCGCACGTCGGGATCGTCGGTGAGACGCAGGATGTTCTCGTAGGTCACGCGCGCTTTCTGCTCCGCCGCGAGGTCTTCGTTGAGATCGGCAAAGACGTCGCCGGTCGACGCGATCGTCGAGGTTGAGAAGGGTACGCCGGACGCCGCCTGCGGGTAGATCCCCGCGGTGTGATCGACGAAATAGACGTCAAAACCGCTCTCCTTCACCTGCTGTTCGGACATATTCTTCGTGAGCTGCGCCAGGATCGACGACACGATCTCGACGTGCCCCAGTTCTTCCGTGCCCACGTCGGTGAGCATACCGACGATCCGGCGGTCGGGCATGGAGAAGCGCTGAGAGAGGTATCGCGTGGCGGCGCCGAGTTCGCCGTGCGGTCCGCCCAGCTGCGAAATGATGATCTTGGCGAGCGCCGGATTCGGATTTTTGATCCTCACCGGAAACTGCAGTGTTTTTTCATAAGTCCACATTCTTTGTTCCTCCTGTCAGCAGCTTTCCCACGGAAAAGGCGTGGCGACCCAGTCCCAGTAGTCGCCGCTGCTGCCCGCGCCGGGGGTCAGCGGTCCGTAGGACTCTTCATATTTCTTTTTTACGGCTTCGGCTTCCCTCATGAGTTCCCTGTAAGTCGCGAGCGCTTCGGGATCGTCGGGGTGTGAATCGAGAAACAGACCGAGATCGACCTGCGCGAACCTCAGACTGCGGAATTTTCCCATCAACTGTTCTCTTTCATTCATTTCTCTTCCCTCCCGTCAGATCCTGAAACCCTTATGGAAGGGCATATCGAGTTGTTTGAAGAGAGTGCCTCTCGTCAGCGCCTCTTCGGGCGTATAGAGGTCTATAAACTTCTGTTCCTCCGGATAGACCATTGCAAGCGGGGAACGCTGCGCCGGAAGCGCGCAGGACGCGTTTTCCGGAACGGCTGTCTGCCGCCCGACTTCCGCCGTGCGCACCGACGGCGTATAGCGGCATTGTTTCTTCATCATTTTCTTACGGTCCTTTCTTTTTCGGTTGAGATCGCTCTCACATACAGTTTATGCGTGAAGGAACGCTTTTGCAAACGCGCAAAAAAAGAACGCCTCCCGATCAGAGACGTTCCGGTTTTCCGTTCGCTGCGCCGGTCAGGTCATTTTCACCGGCAGCATTTCGCCGTTTTCGTCGAAATACAGATCGTCGACGCAGAGACGGCGGTGGTTGGGATCGCGGTCGCCGACCGTACGGCGGTGGTAGACGATCTTCCATTCGTCCTCGCCGGTCTGCAGATATCCGTGATGCCCCGGACCGTCGGCGACGGGCGGCTGCGCAAGGAGGATCTTCTTCGGATTTTCAAAGGGTCCGCAGGGAGAGGCGCACCGGCAGGCGCAGACGCCGTAACTCTCGTCGGTCCAGTTGCCGGTGGAGAACATGAAATAGTATTGCCCCTTTCTTTTCAGCATACAGGGACCTTCCACGTACCCCTCGGGCGTGACTTCAAGGAAGAATTCGCCGTTTTCAAGAGGTGCAAGACCGTCCATTTCGTCGTTCATCCTGGCAAGCACGCAATGCCCCCACCCGCCGAAATAGAGATAGACCGTACCGTCGTCATCCTTGAAAAGATGCGCGTCGATCGGCTGCGCGCCGAATACGAACCTGCCTACAAGAGGCTTTCCGAGATACCCCCGGAAGGGACCGGCGGGGTCGTCGGAAACGGCGATCTCCAGTCCGCCGGGCTCGCCGTCGCGCTGGATGTTGTTCGAGGCGAAGATCAGATAGTATCTGCCGTTCTTCTCGATGACCGTCGGCGCCCAGACCGCATGCGTGACGTGCGGAAAGGTCGACATATCGAGAATATCGGGACAGACCTGCGCCTGCCCGGAATGCAGGATCACGAGATCGAGATTCTTCTGATCCCTGAAAGGAAGCGATTTCGTGACGTAAATATACGCTTTTCCGTCATAGATGCGTGCTTCGGGATCGGCGTACCAGTTCGGCGACAGCGGGTTTTTCGGTGTTTTCATCTCATTCCTCCGGTCGTATGACCGCAACGCGGTCGTTTTTTCCGTAATCCTTATATACTTCGATCCCGTACCCTTTTTCACGGCAGAGCGCGGTGATCGCTTCTTTCTGGTCGTAGCCGATCTCAAAGACCATCGTCCCGCCCCTTTTCAAAAGCGGCGGACACAGGTCGAGCAGACGCCGGTAAAATCTCATGCCGTCTTCGCCGCCGTCAAAGGCGATGCGCGGCTCAAAGGAACACTCCTTTTCAAGCGTGTCGATCACGTCGCTGCGCACGTAAGGCGGGTTGGACGCGATCACGTCAAAACGCTCGCAGAGCGGCGGGAAATCAAAAAGATCGGCGCGCAGAAACGTACAGCGGTCGGTAACACCGTTGCGCACGGCGTTTTTCCGGGCGATCTCAAGCGACGGCGCGCTGACGTCCGAAAGAAGCGCCGTCGTATTCACGCTGTGGCAGAGCGACGAGATCGCGATACAGCCCGAACCGCAGCTAAGATCGAGCATCCGCCCGCCTTCCGGCAGATGCTTGATGACCTTTTCGACCACCCGCTCGGTATCGGGGCGCGGGATCAGCACGTCTGGCGTGACGGTATAGTATTCGTCAAAAAAAACCGTCTCGCCGAGGATATAGGCGATCGGCTCGCCGCGCGCAAGGCGCATTTCCGCAGCCGTCCTTCCCTGTGGGTCGTCAATATAGTATTCGTCAAGCAGACGTTTTTCGTAACCGGTGATCATCGCTCGCTTCACTATAACCTTTATCCGTCGTTATTAAGTATTATATCACTCCGTTTTCCCGATTGCAATATTTTTTTCATTTTTCTATTGACAAACCGCAGCGCGTATGGTATAATCTCCAAGCGCTCAAAAAAACAGCGCTAAGTTCATATCCGGCGCCATAGCCAAGCGGTAAGGCAGAGGTCTGCAAAACCTTTATCCCCGGACCGTGAATCTCAACAGTCCGGTGGACTGTTGAGCTGAGGGTGGCTCATTTTCGGAGCGGCTCGATGCCGTCCGAAAATGAAAAAGCCGTGAATCGAAATTGAATAGTTTTTATGGCGCCATAGCCAAGCGGTAAGGCAGAGGTCTGCAAAACCTTTATCCCCGGTCCGATTCCGGGTGGCGCCTCCATGATTTCGGTCTTAATAGATACGAAATCAAGAAAACCCGGGAATAGCCCGGGTTTTCGCCATTTTTGGGACAATATCGCCCCGTTTCGGGCCTTATTGTCGCTCTTGAGCGACAACAGATTTTTCCCAAAAACGTCAAAATAAAAAGATGCAATTCCCCGTTTTAGGGGTTTTGACCGGAATTGGACTGGGGAAAGCCTGTAAATCTTGAATTGTTCACAAACGGCTGGTAAAATAATAAAGGGGAGCTATTAGAATCCTCAACAAATAATTTGAAGAGCAAAAATGACAAAAATTGAAGAATTCGAAAAGAGAATAATTGATACCGGCTTGTCAGATGACGACTTTGCAGAATATGAAAAACTGCTTCGTCGCGTGCACAACAGTTTTCTGAAACTGCAGCACTGCTACACAACTGCCATTCAGTTTCCGGTAAATCGGGCGGATTCGGCGGTTGCTCTGATAGAATGGGGGCTTGACAAATTTCCCTCCACCTGGTCCCCGACATATTCTGCTCTAGACTATATCGGCAGGATACGGGAACGTAACGGTCAATATCGACTGGCCTACGAAGCGTATCTGCGTGCGGCAGATGTTCTTGGCGAAGATCATTTGTCATATTCTCAAACGCTGTCAGGAAGCCTGATGTGGATGCTGCTGCATATTGACAATTTTACGTATTCCAAACAACTTGAAGATTATTATAACGCGTTTAACTGTATTGATGATTTTGAAAAAGCTTTTGTAAACAATGAATTCAGGTTGTACGTTGCTGAGACGGTTATTTTACTTCATTACGGCAAATCAGTGGAAGCTCGCGAAGCATACGAAAATGCGATAAAACTTTCAAAGACGGGATTTGTAAGCAGAATTCAAAACGTTCTTGACCGCCATTACGTAAAAGACGTGTTGCGAAACACTCCGGAATGCAGGTTGTTTTTAAAGAGTTTTCCAAAAAAAAGCAACTGAGAAGTGAACAACTTGCTTAATTGAAATTGATAATTTTGGAAAGGAACGGATCAAATTTATCTTAGCGATGGAAACGGTTTTATTGAATTCAAACCCGTTGCGTATGAATTTCCCGAACTTTCAAAAACACATAAGCATTATGATTATTTCGATTCGAACTGGTTGAAAATCGAGTTTA
>JAFTCT010000032.1 GCA_017454525.1 Clostridia bacterium | reverse complement strand
TCTGGGGTGAGATATGGGACTCGAACCCACGGCCTTCAGGGCCACAACCTGACGCGCTAACCAACTGCGCCAATCCCACCGTATTGCGGAAACGGTCAATTTCCGCATTGGCGTGCCCTGGGGGATTCGAACCCTCGACCTACTGCTTAGAAGGCAGTTGCTCTATCCTGCTGAGCTAAGGGCACAGAACTGCCGCCCGCCCTTTTGGGCGGGCGGCACTTGGAGCGGGTGATGGGAATCGAACCCACGCAGCCAGCTTGGAAGGCTGGAATTCTACCATTGAACAACACCCGCGGATTTTTTGCTTCAATAGCATATCACAGTTTTTTGCGGTTGTCAAGTCTTTTTTGAAATTTTTTGGCGCCGCCGCCGTTTTGGCGGGGAAATCCGGCGGGATCGGCCGGATCTGACGGTATGCGCGTTAAAAGCACTTGAAATAATCGGTGAAATCTGCTATACTGAAAACGGTCGGCAAAGGAACCGTTTGTTCTTTGCAAGACCCGGTATGTAAAGGTCGGTGAACGTATGATGAGTGTCTTCGTGTCGAACAAAAGAAGGGCGCGGGTGATCTGCGCGGCGGCGCTTCTGGCGGCGCTCTTTCTGATCACGGCTTGCGTCTCCTGCGGTAAAGCGGAGTATCGCGGCGCCGCGTGCGAGGGGTGCGCCGCGGGTAAACGCGGCGAACAGAGCGAGGCGTGGTACGATAAAGAGGAGATCCTTCTGCCGTCGGTCTTCGTGCGCGCCTACGCGGTCCTCTGCGCTCAGCCGTCAAAGGAGATCTGCCTGCGCATGATCTACGACGGAAGCGAAGCGCTCTGGGCGAAAATGCTGCTCGACGAATGCGCGATGACGCCCGAGGAACTGATCTCGAAAATGAACGACCGCGCGCGCCTCGAGGCGCCCGGTCTGCCCTTCGGCAGCGTCACCGGCCGCACCGACACCGAGGAAAAACTCTGCGGGCTCTTGGACCGCCCGGCGGCGTTCAGGGAGAGCACGGGCGATCTGTCGTCCTTAAAAAAAGCGGCAGAGGCGTTTTTTGACGACGAAAACCTCCTTTTCGCCCTGTCGGTCTCCTCTGTCAAAACGGCGGACGGCGGCGAGAAATCGCGCATGGCGCCGCTCGTCAATAAAAACGATCAGTATTATCTTGAAAACGCGCAGATGGAGCTCGGCGACTATACGAGCAAAAACGGGCTGCCCGCCTACGTCGCGGTCGGCGCCGTCAAGGAGGGCGGGGAGGTCGCCTTTGCTGCCGTCTGCGAGGTCTTGCGAGAAGGCAGCCCCGTGTGGTTCGCTTCCTGCGATATCGCCAACGCCTGCGGCGCCGTCCTGGGGCGCGCGTATAATATGGTCTATTCGCCGCCCGACGATCTGCAGGGCGCGGGGATGACGCTCGGCGCCTCCTTCTTCTCGGGCGCTGTGCTGATCATCCTCGGGGCGATCGCCGTCGTGCTCGTCGCCGCCGTCATCGGTGGGATCGCGTTGAGAATGAAGCGGAACGCCGAGGGGAGAAAGAAATACGCACCGCCGAAGGAGAAGTAAGGCGCATGGCGCGCGGCAAGGCACGCGCCGCGCGCAGTGAAATCGCTGCGCGGTGAAATCGTCTGCGGGAACCCCCTGAACCCGCGAAGCGGCTTCCGGGGAACCCCTTTCGCGACGGTGAAATCGAACACTTCGTGTTCGGTGAAATCCGCCTCGACGGCGGGTTGAGGACGGGCGCGGAGCGCCTCTGTTTAGGCGGCACCCTTTGTTAAAGGGTGTCCGAGGAGCCTTCCCCGATGGGGGAAGGTGGCGCTTGCCGCCGGATGAGGCAAAACACTACCGTTGGGCTATGGCGTCGGCAAAGCCGACAGAACTCTGTCTTGATTATCTGTGATAAATTTGACGTCGGTAAT
>JAFTCT010000001.1 GCA_017454525.1 Clostridia bacterium | reverse complement strand
GTTTCATTTGGCGCAAATACGCCAAATGAAACTCCCCCTTCGAAGGTCGGTCATGCGTCTTTTTCCGGATGCACGTCCGCTTCGCTTAAGTGCGCAAGGAAAACGTCGACCAGTTTCGGGTCAAAGTGGGAGCCCGACTCATCCTTTATGATCTTGACGGCTTCTTCCGGCGGGATCGCCTGCTTGTAGCAGCGCTCGCTTGTCAGCGCGTCGTAAACGTCGGCGATCGCCATGATCCGCGCGCAGAGCGGGATCTCCTCGCCTTTCAGACCCGCGGGATAGCCCTTGCCGTCCCACCGCTCGTGGTGGTACGTGGCGATATCCGACGCGAATTTCAGATATCCCTCGTCCGTGACGCCCGAAAGGATCCTGCGGGCGATGACGCCGCCCGACTGCGCGTGGAGTTTGATCTGCTCGAATTCCTCGGGCGTCAGTTTTGCGGGCTTTTTGAGGATCGTGTCCGAAACGACGATCTTACCGACGTCGTGTATCGGCGCCAGCGTGCAGATGAGGTCCACGAAGGCGTCGTCGATCTCATCGGCGTAGACGCCGTCCTTCTTTGCGCCCTCGGCGATGACCCTGACGTACTCTCTCGTTCTGGAAACGTGGAGCCCCGTTTCGGTGTCGCGGCTCTCGATGATGCCGGAAAGTCCGGAGATCATGTGCTCCTGCATTTCGGTGATCTTTTTCTGCTCCGCGACCAGTTCCTCCCGGGTGTCCTCCTGCACGAGGTCGTTATAGTAGATGTAGCAGAGGCAAGCCGCCATGCCGATGCTGATATACGCCGTAAGGATGTTCAGAAAAGTGACCGGGATGATCCCCGCGATCAGCGTCAGAACGATCATAATGATCGTCGATTTGTCCCTGTGCCTGAATTTCCGTCCCGTGATCAGCATACTCGCCATCAGATAGATCAGACTGAGGAAATAGAAGGCGGAGTAGATCGAGAACAGTTCTCCCCGGTGATAACCGTCCTTTGTAAAGCGGAAGATCCAGCCGAAAGGCGCCGCGACGATCTCGATGACCGCGTGCGGTATAAAGAACCAGATCGCTCTTCTCGCCTGCTTGTGCAGACCCAGAGCGCCCGAGAAGAAGACCGCCATGGCGGGGGCTATGGAGAACTGGAGGACGGTAACGACCGTCAGAGGGACGGCGAACGCCGGATCGTAATGCCCGCAGTGAACGGCGTATTCCGCGGCGGAGCAGAACAGAACGGAAACGAACGTGACGATATACCACGACTTCTGCTGCCTGTTGAATCCCGAATAACGGATCACGTGGATCGTCATTGCGATCATCAGAAAAGCGATCAGTATTATAGAACTCAGATAAAAATCCATATTCAAAAAACCTCTCCGCGTCTTGCCGCGGGCAGCGCCGCGTCTCTTCGCTCATCCCGATTATAGCATACTATCCCGAAATAGTCAAGCGCGGCTATATTCTCATTTTACGGTTTGTAAACGAATGTTTACGGGTTTTTTCATAAAATTCACGTCTTTTTCAGAAAACCGTCTTGTGTTCATAAGGTCGGCGCGCTAAACTTCTCTTATGATCATCACGGAAAAACGGAGAAACGACATGAAAAAAAGAACTTTGAAGACCGCCTTTTCTATACTTCTTTTGACGCTGTGCGCGGCGCTGCTGCTGTCCTGCGGCAGGGAGAGCGGGCGTCCCGGCGGCGTCACTCCGGGCGGCGCTTTAACGAAAAACGAAACCCTGCTGATCCCCGACTCTGCCGGTGATGAAACCGACTCCGGCGCCTCCCCCGCAGCCGCGCAGACGAACGAAAAGACGCCGACGGGATCGGAAGATATCCCCGAGCCGACCGTCACCGACGGACAGTCGGACGGTCTTCCTTCCTTTACGCCGGGCGAACCCGCCGGAAGCGGATCGTTTTCTTCAAACTATGAGGGCGCCGATCATATTCTGAACGTCGTTTCTTCCGGCGGCAGTTTCTCGGCGGCGCAGTCGGAGGGGATCCTGTATCTCGAACTGACCGAAAAGACGACGCTGACCCTGTCGGGGACCTACGCCGGCGGCGTGATGATCAGAGGAAACGCGGAAAAGAACGTTGACGTGGTTCTCGACGGCTGTACGCTGATCGCGCAGAACGCCTGCCCCGCGCTGTATTTCGTATCTGCGAAGAACGCCGGTATTTCGGCGAACGGGGATACGGAGAACTATATTTACGACGAGCGCGCCGCGGCGGAGGAGCTGAAGAGCGCGGTATACGCGGCGTGCGACCTCAAGCTCAAGGGAACGGGTTTTCTGACGGTTTCTTCGAAGAACAACAACGGGATCCACACCAAAGACGATTTGACCGTAAAGGAACTGACGCTGTCGGTCAACTGCGTCGACAACGCCCTCAAGGGCAGCGACGGCGTGACCGTGGAATCGGGGACGCTGACCCTGATCGCCCGTCAGGGCGACGGGATCAAGACCTCCAACACGGCGCTGTCTTCGTCGGGCAGGCAGAAGGGAAGCGTCGTGATCTCGGGCGGCAGTCTGAAAATATACGCCGCCTGCGACGGGATCGACGCCGCCTGCGACGTCACGGTCGAAAACGATCCCGGGATAGAGATCTGTACCGACAAATATTCGGAGTACTCCGAAGCGGTCACGAAGACTTCCGCGTCTTTCATCTATATCCGCGCGAGCGACCGGAGCTATAAATATTCAATTCTTTTCACGCTTTCGGACGGAAAAACCGTTTGGGCAAATTCTTCGGGATATGAAGAGGAACGCGTCGGACGATACGGCAAGGGCGGCGGCTCGGTGTATTATTACTATAAGATCGAAAAGCCGGCTGACGCGGTGAAAATGAACGTCTTCATCTACACCGCCTCCCAGGCGCAGGGACAGAGCGAAAAGTATTACGTATCCTCCGGAGAAGCGTCTATCAACGAGAACTTTGATACGGTGTATTACAACGGCAGTTCCTTCCGTCTGACCAACAGAGGACAGAGCGGAGGTCCCGGACCCAGACCCGGACCCGGCGGGGAGGGCAACCGCGACAAGGGGACCTACTCGACCAAGGGGATCAAGGCGGGAAACGCCGTCAGTATCGGCGGCGGAACGGTCACCGTCAAGGCTTACGACGACGCGATCCACGCCAATAACGAAACCGCTCTCGAGAGCGGCGTCACGCCCGCCGGCGACGTGACGGTCACGGGCGGAAAGATCACCCTCTCCTCCAACGACGACGGCGTGCACGCCGACGGCAGACTGAACGTCACGGGCGGCGAACTGACCGTTCTGACCGCGTACGAGGGGATCGAAGCGAACGTGATCGGCATTTCGGGCGGCAGGACGGTACTGACCGCCTCGGACGACGGCGTCAACGCCTGCTCGGGGAAATCGACGCCGGCGATCAATATCACGGGCGGATATCTCGACGTTACGGTCTCGCCGAACGGCGACACCGACGGGATCGATTCCAACGGCGGCTACACCCAGACGGGCGGCGTGGTGATCACCCGCGGACCGAACAGTCAGATGATGGCGGCGCTCGATTCCGAGAACGGCACGCGCATCAGCGGCGGCACGCTGATCATCCTCGGCTACGGCAGAGTGACGGCGAGCGGCGGCGTGAAGACCCTCTCGCTCTCGCTGCACGCGAAGGGAAGCCATACGGTCACGGTCGGCGGCACGGCGTACACCTTCACCAACGCCTACGCGTACGGCAAGACCTACGTTTACAGCGACGCCGAAATCAAGGCGTAACGCACACGGCGCGCGTCCGCACGGATCGGTTTGTTTCCGTGCG
>JAFTCT010000031.1 GCA_017454525.1 Clostridia bacterium | reverse complement strand
GCAATGCTTCGGCGGCTGTTTTGCCGCATAACTGCGTTGCCAAATTTCACAATACACAAAGTATTGTTTCAATTTGTACGCCTTGTTCTGCGGCAAAACAGCTCGCCGCCGGACGCACTCTGAATTTTTAGAGGTCCCCTTATTATACTACGCTTTCCGCGTTCTTGCAAGAGAAAGATCTCGTCCCATTGTTTTAGACAACATAATCCGCACGCATTTGTGCATTTTGCACAACTGTCATTCAAGAAAATTATATTTTTTATAACAATCCTAAAAAATCCCTTGACAAAGAAACGGTTATGCGATAAAATATCAAAGTAAGGACGGTGCGGTCCGGCGCGCGACGGATCGCATTTTCCCACCGTACGGTATGAACGCTCCGGCGTTTATATAAAAAACATATTTTTTTTCGAAAAGAGGAATCACTATGAAAAAAACATTGGCACTCCTTCTGGCGGCACTCATGATCCTGCCGTTCGTATTCGCGAGCTGCGGCGGAACCGAAACGCCGGCAACGCAGACGGCTGAACCGACCAATACGCCCGAGAAGGAGTTGACTGCTGTTCAGCAGATCATCAAGCAGGCGGAGGGCATGACCCTCGAAGAACTGGCTGCGAAGGCGATCGCAGAGTCCAAGGGCAAGACCTTCTACGGCGTGGGCAACTCCAGCCGCGGCAAGTCCGCTCTCCCGCTCTTCATTGAGTATCTGCAGTCCATCGACAGCACCTACACGCTTGAATTCGACTGGCAGCAGCCGAAGAACAACAAGATCTTCGATCAGCTGACCGCTGAGTCCAAGAAGGCGACCGGCACCTACGCCATGACCCTGATCCAGGACGGCAACCAGATCGAGAGCAAGATGGTCCAGACCGGCATCCTCGACACCTTCATTCCGAAGGCATGGGCGGAAGCCAACAAGACCACCGCGGACGCCTACAAGGGCTATCTGCCGCTCCAGACCCTGAACAAGGTCTTCATGTACAACTGCACCGGCAGCAAGACCTATACCAACTGCTGGGACTACGTGGCTGAAGGCGAACACGGTCAGTTCATGGATATCGACTCCGAGATCGTCGGCAAGAACTTCCTTTACATGCTGACCAAGCCCGAGTATTCCAAGTATCTGAAGGACGCGTTCGACAAGCTCCCCGATGCGAAGAAGGCTTATTTCCAGACCACGATCGACGAAGTCGCGTCTGACGCTGAAAGCTTCGGCCTCGGCGAAAACGGAAAGTACGCTCTTGCGTGGATCAAGCTGTGGGTCGGCTCCTATCAGGCGGTCAACGACGACGGCCCGATCTGCAACAACCTCGTCGACACTTCCGCTACCGACCAGTTCGGTCTGCTCGTTTACTCCAAACTCCGTTCCGTTGAGGAATCGGATGCGAAGTCCGTCAACAACATCAAGGTCGCGGCTTATCAGGACGGCTACGAAGGCATCGGCGGCTACGGCTACTGCCACTACCTCTTCGTCACCGACAACAGCCCGCTGCCCTGGACTGCCTGCGCGTTCATCGCTTACATGACCTGCACGCAGAACGGCTTCAACGCATGGGGCAAGGATATGGGCGGTTACTCCTCCAATCCGACTGTCGCCGCTGAAAACGAGGAGAAGCATCATCACTCCACCGGCGGTACCGATGAAGCGGGCAACGTCGTGTTCCCTGCGAAGAACGACCGCGGTCTTGAATGGTGGACCAACACCGGCAAACTGGTCATCGAGGATCCCGAATACTGCGCAAGCGTTGCGTTCACCGTCGGTTCCTGGATCGAACTGCTGGCGAAGTACAAAGCTGCCTGATCTCTGATCCGTCGGCTTTCATCGGCCAACGATACATAAGTCAAAGGCGTCCCCAAAAAGACGCCTTTGATTTTTAGAAAAAGAGGAAAAGTATATGCAGAAGACATTATCACCGTCGGTCGGTAAAGGAACGATCTTCTGGAACAAGGTAAAAACCTTCTTTTCTAAACCGCAGAACGCGATCCTCGTGATCCTCGGCCTGGTCTGCACGTTCACGACCTTCGCGCCGATCATCGCGATCATCGAGGATACGATCGTGATCCATCCCGGCACGATCGACGCCGTTCTGACGAAGAAGAGCAGCGGATACTCCTTTATCAACTACGTCAACCTTTTCACCAGCAATATCGCGAAGATCCACCTCTGGACGCCGCTGCTCAATACGGTGATCCTGGCGGTCGGCTCCTGCGCGGTATCGATCCTGTACGGCGGACTTTTCGCCTTCCTCGTCACGAGGACGAATCTGAAGTTCAAAAAGTACCTCAGCGCGATCTTCATTTTCCCCTATATCATGCCGCAGTGGACGCTGGCGACGGTCTGGAAAAACCTCTTTGACTCGATCGCCGTGACGCACACGAGGGACGGCGTGCTGGCGGGTCTGTTCGGGATCAATATGCCCGAATGGTGGTGCGCCGGGATGTTCCCGAGCATTTTGGTGCTCGGACTCCACTACGCGCCCTTCGCCTATATCCTGATCGGCGGCATTTTCAGGAATATGGACGCCAACCTCGAGGAGGCGGCGACCATTCTGAACACCCCGAAATGGAAGATCATGACGCGCGTCACCCTGCCGCTCATCAAGCCGGCGATCCTCTCGACCATTCTTCTGGTCTTCGGCTCGTCGATGGGCTCCTACCCGGTGCCGCACTTCTTAGGGCTGACGACGCTCTCCACAAAGTACATCGAACTGAACTCACAGCGGACGGGGCAGGCGAGTATCCTCGCCGTCATCATGATGCTCCTGGGCGTGGCGATCATGTACGTCAACCAGCGCAGTCTCAAGAGCCGTAAGAGCTATACGACGGTCACCGGTAAATCGGGACAGATTTCCAAGATCAATCTCGGCAAGGCGGGCAAGGTGATCATCGCGGTCATTCTGGTCCTTCTGACCTTCTTCACGAGTATTTTCCCGATCATTTCCTTCGCCTTTGAGACCTTCTTACCCAACCCCGGCGACTACAGTTTCTTGCGGACCTTCGACTTCAACAACCTGACCGCCAAGTGGTGGATCACAAGCGAGAACGTCACCGAGAACGGTATGTACGGTCAGAAGGGTATACTCTTCAATGAGATGATCTGGAAGGGCTTCGGCGGTACGGTGCTCGTTTCGGTCGCCTGTGCGCTCTGCGCGGGCGTGCTCGGTACGCTGATCGGCTACGCGGTATCCAAGAAGCGCCGCTCGCGGCTTGCGGGCTACGTCAACGCCGTTGCGTTCCTTCCGTATCTGATGCCGTCTATCGCGGTCGGCATCGCCTTCTTCAAGCTCTTCTCGGGTACGATCAACCTGTATAACACCTACTGGCTGCTCATCATCGTCGGTACGGTGAAATACATCCCCTTTGCCAGCCGTTCCTCACTCAACTCCATGCTTCAGCTGTCGGGCGAGATCGAGGAGGCGGCGATCATTCAGGATACCCCCTGGTACAAGCGGATGCTGCGCATCATCATTCCCATTCAGAAGTCGTCGATCGTCAGCGGATTTTTGCTTCCGTTCATGACGTGTCTGAGAGAACTGTCTCTGTTCATGCTGCTCTGCGGTCAGGGACTGATCCTCTCGACACAGCTCGACTATTTCGACGAAATGGGTCTGTACGCTTTCTCGAGCGGTATCAACCTGATCCTGATCGTCACCATTCTGGTATGCAACGCACTGGTCAACAAGATCACCGGCGCAAGCCTCGACAAGGGCATTGGCGGTTAAAGAAAGGAAGAATGAATTATGCCTAAAATCGTATTGACCGACGTTACCAAACGTTGGGGGAATTTTTACGGAGTGGATCATCTCGACCTTGTGATCGACGACTGCTCCTTCGTCACGCTGCTCGGCCCTTCGGGCTGCGGAAAAACCACTACGCTGCGCATGATCGCGGGGTTGGAAACGCCGACCTCGGGACGGATCGAGATCGGCGACCAGGTCGTGTTCGACAGCGAAAAGGGCATCAACGTACCGGCAAACAAGCGGCACGTCGGCTTCCTTTTCCAGAACTATGCGCTGTGGCCGAATATGACGGTGTATCAGAACATCGCCTTCGGACTTAAAAATCTGAAGAAGTATAATAAACAGGAGATCGACGAGATCGTCAAGCGCGTCGCGCGCGTCGTCAAGATCGAGCCCTTCATGGACCGCTATCCCGCGGAGCTTTCGGGCGGTCAGCAGCAGCGCGTGGCGATCGCGAGAACGCTCGCGCCCGAGCCGCAGGTCATCTTCATGGATGAGCCGCTTTCCAACCTTGACGCGAAACTGCGCCTTGAAATGAGAGCGGAACTCCAGCGTCTGCATCTGACCACCGGACGCACCTTCGTGTACGTCACGCACGATCAGATGGAGGCGATGACGCTCGCGTCAAAGATCTGTCTGATCGAAAACGGCGTGCTCCAGCAGTACGACCCGCCGCTCACCGTTTACGGAAGACCGAACAATCTCTTCGTCGCCGACTTTGTGGGCAGTCCCTCGATCAACTTCATCGAGGCGGCGGGCGCGCAGAACGCGGAGAGCGGTGATATGCTTCTGACGGTATTCGACGGGAAACCCGCCTCCTTCCGTTTCACGAAAGCGGTTTCGATGGGCGCGTGGCGCGAAGAGGAAAAACGCGCGGCGGACGCCGTCGCTCAGGCGAAAGCCGAGCGCGCCAAGGACAAGAAGAACGTCGAAAAGGGCAACGTCGACAAAGTCTTTGATTATCAGATCATGCGCGTGGAGGACGACGGCTCCGTCAAACGCGAACCGACCGAAAACGATTACGTGATCGGCGTGCGTCCCGAGATGATCGAGATCGCCGAAGAGGGCGGTCTTGAGGCGGAGGTCTACTCCGCGATGCCCACCGGTATGGAAACGACGGTGCGCGTGCGCGTCGGCAACTTCCTGCTCACCGGCGTCGTATTCGGCGGCGTGACCTACGAGATCGGCTCGAAGGTCCACGTGAAATTCAAGAAGGAGGGCATCATGCTCTTCAGCCGGATCTCCGGCAAACTGATCGGCACGGGCGGACTGGACGTCTGACGCGCCGAAGGAATGAAAAATACCGGTCCGGCTTTTGGAAGAGCGCTTCCGGCGCCGGTCCGGCTTTTTCGTGAACGGACGGACAGGATCATATTCCGGGAAAGGATCGAATTATGGCGAAAGTACTGCTTATCAACGGAAGTCCGAGAAAAAACGGATGCACCGCCAGAGCCCTGGAGGAAATGGCGAAGGTGTTTGAGGAAGAGGGGATCGCGGTTTCGACTCTCTGCATCGGCGGGAGCACCGCGCGCGGATGTCTGGCCTGCGGTTACTGCATAAAGAACGGAAAATGCGTACAGGACGACGCGGTCAACGCGGCGGCGGCTGAATTTGAGGAAGCCGACGGTCTGGTGATCGGCAGTCCGGTCTATTACGGCAGCCCCAACGGCTCGCTGATCTCCTTTTTGGACCGCCTGTTTTACAGCACGCCCTTTTCCAAGCACATGAAGGTCGGCGCGGCGGTAGTCTCCTGCCGCAGAGGCGGGAACACCTCCTCGTTCGACGTGCTCAACAAGTACTTCACGATCAGCGGGATGCCGGTCGCGTCGGGGACCTACTGGAATATGGTCTACGGCTCGACCCGCGAGGACGTCGAGAAGGACGGGGAGGGGCTCCAGACGGTGCGCAACCTCGCCCGCAATATGGCGTTTTTGATCAGGGCGATCGGCGACGCGAAGGAGAAATACGGGCTTCCGGCGGTCGAAAAGACCGCGCGCACGAACTTTGCGGACGGGAAATGACGGTATCGCGAAATCCACCCCTGCGGGGTGGGTGAAATCGCCTGCGGCGGTGAAATTGCCCTTCGGGCAGTGAAATCGCCTCGACGGCGGTGGGTGGATTTCATTTCACCGAACGCGTCAGCGTTCGATTTCACCTGAGGGCAGCGCCCGAAGATTTCACCTTTTGCCGTCAGGCAAAAGATTTCGCTCTTTTGACGTTTGGCACACAAACGTCCTGCTTGCAGAGGTATACGACAAAAAACCGGCTGGAATAAGGATCAACTATCCTTACCTCAGCCGGCTTTTATTTACTGTCCTTTAGAGCACCTTGCATTTGCGGCGTTTTTTACGGGCGTTCAGGCTTTTTCGCCCTTATACTGATACCCCTTGTCCTCGATCGCCGCTTTCACGGCGCCCTCGTCGTACGCGCCGCCGACCGTGACGGCGACCGTCGAGTTCTTGTGATCGGGGAGCGCTTCGGTGATGAAGGGCAGGGCTTCCAGCGCTTTTTTGACCGACGCTTCGCAGTGAGGGCACATCATACCCTCGACGATGAGAGTTTTTTTCATTTCTTCATTCTCCTTTGATTTTTTATCCGTACGTCCGCTTTTCTTTCCGGAAGAGAAGAGCGGTTTTCTTTTCGGGCGGTCCTTTTTGCCGTCTCTGATCTTCAAAAGGTTGAGCCTCAGGGCGTTGAGGCAGACGGTGACGCTCGACAGGCTCATCGCCGCCGCGCCGATCATCGGGCTCATCTTAAGGCCGAACAGACCCGCCGCGAGCGGGATGCAGATGAGGTTGTAGAAGAACGCCCAGAAGAGGTTTTGATGAATATCGGTCAGCGTCCCTCTGCCCAGACGGATCGCCGCCGCGGCGTCCGCGAGGTCGCTGTGCACCAGTACGACGTCGGCGCTCTCGACGGCGACGTCGGTTCCGGCGCCGATCGCGATACCGACGTCCGCGCGCGTGAGCGCGGGCGCGTCGTTGACGCCGTCGCCGATCATGGCGACTCTGGCTTCTTTTTTGAGCGCGCGGATCACTTCCTCCTTGCCGTCGGGCAGCACGCCCGCGATCACCTCGTCCACGCCCGCCTGTTTTCCGATCGCGCGCGCCGTCTTTTCGTTGTCGCCTGTGAGCATCACGACCTTCAGCCCCAGCTTCTTAAAGGAAGCGACGGCGGCGGGGGAGGTGTCCTTCACGACGTCCGCGACGGCGATCATGCCGGTCACTTTTCCGTCAGAGGCGAAGAAGAGCGGCGTATTCCCGCTCTCCGCCGCGTCCGCGGCGCGCTTTGCAAGTTCTTCCGGCAGGGAACAGATACCGGAAATATAGTTCAGACTGCCGCCGACCGTTTCTTTTCCGTCGATCTCTGCGCGCAGACCGGAGCCGGCGAGGATCGAAAAGGAGGAGGACTCCTTTAGGGGGACGTTCCTCTTTTGCGCTTCGCGCAGGATCGCGCCCGCCAGCGGGTGTTCGCTCTTGCGCTCAAGGGACGCGGCGAGCGAAAGAAGCGTATTCTCGTCCACACCTTTTGCGGGATAAAGACCCGTCACCTCCGGCTGTCCCTTGGTGATCGTACCGGTTTTGTCAAGAACGACGACGTCGACTCTCCCGAGCGTTTCCAGCGCTTCTCCGGTTTTGATGAGAACGCCGTTCTTCGCGCCGAGCCCGTTGCCGACCATAACCGCGACCGGCGTTGCCAGTCCGAGCGCGCAGGGGCAGGAAATGACCAGGACCGTGATGCCGCGCGCGATCGCGTCGGCAAATGCGGCGCCGAAGATCAGCCAGCCGACGGTGACGAGCAGGGAAACGCCGATGACCGCCGGGACGAACACGCCCGAGACTTTATCCGCGATACGCTGGATCGGCGCCTTGGTCGCCGCCGCGTCAAATACCATCTGCACGATCTTTGAGAAGGTCGTTTCTTCTCCGACGCGCGTGGCGCGGCAGAGAAGATAGCCCGAGCGGTTGACCGTCGCCGAGAAGACGGGATCGCCCTTCTTTTTGTCGACCGGCGCCGATTCTCCGGTCAGCGCAGATTCGTCGAGCGCGCTTTCGCCCTGTTCGACCACGCCGTCGACCGGAACGCTGTCCCCCGGGCGAACGGCGAAAAGGTCGCCGGGCTTGAGTACGTCCACGTCCACCTCTTTTTCTACGCCGTCCTCGATCAGACGCGCCTTTTTCGGCGACATCCGGATCAGCGCTTTCAGCGCGTTCGTCGTTCTGCCCTTCGAGATCGCCTCCAGCAGCTTTCCGACGGTGATCAGCGCGGGGATCATGGCGGCGGATTCGTAATAGAGTTCTCTGTGATAGACTTCGGCGATCCCGGCGTCTCCCGCCGCGGTCATGCCGCAGATCCGAAAGAAGACGGCGGTGCTGAAGGCGAAGGATACGCCCGAACCGAGCGCCACCAGAGTATCCATATTGGGCGCGCGGGAGAAGAGCGCTTTGAAGCCGTTTGTGAAAAACTTTCCGTTTACGATCATCACGGCGGCGGCGAGGATCATCTGCAAAAGCGACAGCGCCGTATAGTTCTCATGGAAGAAATGCGGCAGGGGAAGAGAGAGCATATTGTGTCCCATCGACACGTACATGAGAAGTATCAGAAAAACAAGGGAAAGGATCAGGCGCCGGACAAGCGCCGGCTTTTCCCGGTCTGTGAGCAGATCCTCCGGCGTATTCTTCGTTTTTTTCTGCGCGTCGCGGGGAGAAGCGCCGTATCCGGCTTTTTCGACCGCCGCGACGATGTCTTTTTCATCCGCGGTGCCGGTGACGCTCATTGAATTCGTGAGCAGCGAAACGGCGCAGGAGTCGACGCCCGGCAGGGCGGATACCGCCTTTTCCACGCGCGCCTGACACGCGGCGCAGCTCATACCCGTTACGGTAAACTGTTTCGGCATAAAAATACTCTTTCTTTGTTCAAACTTTCCCGACACCGAGGAGAACTGGTTTCCCGGCGGCGTGCGGTCTATCTGTATCGTTTACCGTATTATATCACAAAAACGGTAAAAAATAAAAGACTTTTTTTGAAATTTTCAGACGTTTTTTCGGATTTTTTCCGTCGGACGCGGATGCGGATCTGCGCGCCCGGGAGAAATAATACTTGACATTCCGCGCGGAAAGTGCTATTCTAATAAAAGAATCGGTCCGGGTCCCGAGCGGCGAACCGGGCGCGGAAGAAGGGGCTGCAGATGAAAAACAGGTCGAAGGTCACGGTGACAGCGACGGCGCTGATCATTTTGGCGCTGATGCTGTCCTGCGCTTTCGTCACGTTATCGGCGGACCATGAATGCCGCGGTGAGGACTGCGCCGTCTGCGCGCTGTGTTCACTGCTGTCCAAGACCCTCGGCGCGGCGTTCCTTGCCGCTCTTTGCGTCTGCGCGTCCGCCGTGTCGCTCGCCGTGCCGTTTTGCGGGGAGGCGCGCCGTACTGTCGCCTCCACTCCCGTGCGTATGAAAGTGAAACTCTCCGATTGATCCGTTTCTGCGGAAGCGTTGACGTGCCGGCAGCGGGACGTCCGGCCTTTGTGCCGCGCTTCCTTGTTTTTATGCCTGTTGACAGTTGCGGAAAGGGGAAGAAATGATCAAAACAGAGAATCTTGTCAAGACCTTTGATCTTGACACAACGATCAAATATAAAGACCTGATCTTTGAGGACGCAAAGAGTTACGTCCTGCTCGGCGCTTCGGGCTGCGGCAAATCGACGCTTCTGAATATGATGGCGGGCGTCATCACCCCCACGGGCGGCTCGATCTTTTTCGACGGCGAGGAAATGAGCCGGAAGACCCAGAAGCAGAAGGACCGCTTCCGGATCGAAAAGATCGGATACATTTTTCAGGATTTCAAGCTGATCGAGGATATGACGGTCGAGGACAATATCAATATCCTGCGGCTTGAGGGCGTGAAGACCGCGGAAATGGACGCGGTGCTGGACGCGCTGGGGATCCTCGGCAAGAAGAAAAAGAAGGTCAGACAGCTGTCGGGCGGCGAGCGGCAGCGCGTCGCGATCGCCCGCGCCTTCGTCAAGAAGCCGCAGATCATTCTGGCGGACGAGCCGACCGGCAACCTCAATTATGAGATCGGGCGGGCGGTCGTCACGCAGATGCTGACGATCGCAAAAGGGAAAACGCTGGTCGCGGTCACGCACGACGACCGGCTGGCGGAGCTGTTTGACGAAGTGATCGATATGAACGCGGTCGCGTCGTCCGTTGACGGAAGCGGGGTGACGCACCGTGTTTAAGTTCGCCGTCAAGAATATGCTCACAAAGAAAGTGAAGATGCTGCTCATCATCCTTTCGGTCGTGATCTCGGCGTCGGTCGCGATCCTTGCGTACAACGTCGCGGGGCAGGTCAACGACGGACTGATCAACACGACCTCCTCCTACGATATGATCGTCGGACCGGCGGGCAGCGCGACGCAGCTTGCGATGAACACCCTGTTCTTTACCGACAAGCCGCTCGGAACGATCTCCTATGAGTACGTCGAGCAGCTGCAGCGCGACAGCCGTGTGAATATCGCCATCCCCTTCGGAATGGGCGACAGTTATAATTCTGCGAAGATCGTCGGCACAAAACCCGCGTTTCTGACAGGAAAACCGCTCTCGGAGGGCAAGATGTTCGAAAAGGTCTTCGAGGCGGTCGTCGGGTCGGAGGTCGCGCGCAAATACGGTCTTTCGATCGGCGACGAGCTCGTCACCTCGCACGGGCTTTCGGAGCACGGCGAGAAGCACGAGGCGACGCCCCTGAAACTCGTCGGCGTGCTGGAGGAGACCAAAACGGCGTACGACAACGTCGTGTTCACCGATATCGAAACGGTCTGGAAGGTCCACGATCACGAGGATCACGAGCACGATGACGGGGAGCACGAAGAAAAGACGGAAAACGCCCAAACGACCGACGCCGGCACGACGCCCGAGAAAGGACACGAACTGCCGGGCGGGCACGGCGGCGAAGACGGGGAGGACGAACACGGGGAGGACGAACACGGGGAACACGCCCACGAGGGCACGGTCTGCGCGATCCTCGTGCGCAGCAAGACCCTTGCGTACTCCGAGCAGATCAAGGCGGAATTCAAAGAGGATTCCAAGATCCTGACGATCACGCCGGCGGAAGTCATCAGGGAGATCATCAACAACGTCGATCTCAGCCGCCGGATCGTCTACATCCTCTGCGTGATCATCCTCATCATGAACATCTTCGTGATCTCGACGATCACCATTCTCAATATGTACGATTCACAGAAGGATATCGCGCTCATGCGGCTGATCGGTATCGGAACGGGGAAGGTCAATATCATGTTCCTCATCCAGAACGCCCTGATCGGGCTGCTGTCCACGGCGATCTCCTTCGGCGTATCGCGGCTGTGCCTCGTCTTCCTGCGCGGATTCGCCTCGTCCATGGGCATCGTGCTCGACGCGGGCAGGATCTATCCGCTTGAATGGCTGATCATGGCGGTGATCTTCGTCATCAGCGTTCTGCCGACCTTTATCTGCACGGTCCGCGTTTCGCGCAAAGATATCATCAGAAACTGAGGGATTATCCATGAAAAGAGCGCTCATTCTTCTTTTGGCTCTGTTTCTCCTGCTTCCCGCCTGCTCCGGCGGCGTCTCTCCCGACGTCACGGAAACGGCGGCACCGGCAAACGACGGAAACGTCCGGATGTCGTTTGCCGAGGCGATCGACGTGAAGCGGATCGCAGAACTCGCCGGGAAAACGGTGGAGATCGTCGGCTATATGGCGACCGTCTCTCCGGTCAGCGGCAAGTATATGTATCTCATGAACCTCCCCTACCAGAGTTGTCCCTACTGTGTGCCCAACACGCAGCAGTTGTCGAACACCATTGCCGTATATGCGAAAGAAGGCGACAAGTTCGGGTTCACGGACGGTCCGATCAACGTGACCGGAACGCTTGAGACGGGCGATTTCGAGGACGAATACGGCTATACCTACGGCTACCGCATCAAGGACGCGGTCTATTCGGAAGTCAATTCCAAGGAATCCTCGGCGATCCTCGCGCAGTGGGAGAAGATCTCGAACGCGGGCGTCGCGTCGGACGTGTATTCGATGTTCGATTTCCTGGATTTCGAATGCAACTGGCCGAATTACAGGGCGACGTTTGCCGATGGTGAGGCGTTTCTCTATCCCGCGGACGTCACTCATTTCGAGTCGACGGTGTACAAGAAGGAGAGCGCCGCGGATTATTTCGACAGTCTCGCCGAGCGCGCAAAGAAGATCGACGTGCCGGTCATGGATGAACTCGTGCAGATCATTCAGGACGCGAAGACTCTGAAGGATAAGGCGGCGCAGGAACGTGCCGATGAAAACTATACCTACGACAGAACGGCGGATAAATACACCCTGACGAACGGCGAAATACTGAGGAAGTCGTCGCAGGACCTCTACGTGCGCTTCGCGCAGTGGCTTGAAAACTTCTCGCTGTCGAAATAACGGGGACGCTATGGATTTCGGATCATACAGAAACTACGTGTTCGATCTTTACGGCACGCTGATCGACGTGCGGCACGACGAGGGCGATCCCGCCGTATGGCGGAAACTCTCCGACTGGTACGCCGTGTACGGCGCCGATATCGCGCCGGAGGATCTGCACCGCCGGTATCTCGAAACGATCCGCCTTGAAGAGGAACGGATCGGAAAAGAGCGCGGATGCGCATATCCCGAGGCGGATCTTTTGAAAGTTTTCCTTGCGATCTACGAGAATGCCGAAGAGAAAAGAGCTGTGCCGCGCGCGCCGCAAACGGGGGAGGAGAAGACCGCCTGGGCGGTCGCGACCTCCAACTTCTTCCGCATCGTCACGCGGCTCGTGCTTGAAAACTACGTGGGCGCGTCGGCGCTGCTCGGCGCGCTGAAAAAGCGGGGGAAACGGATCTTTCTGCTCTCCAACGCGCAGACCTCCTTCACGCTGCCCGAGATCGAGGTCTCGGGATTGCTCGGATACTTCGACGGGATGCGTCTGTCGTCGGATCACGGCGTCAAAAAGCCCGAGCGCGCTTTCTTTTCCGATATGATGACGGAGTACGGGATGAACGCCCGCGATACCGTCCTTATCGGCAACGATCTGTTTTCCGATATGCAGACCGCCGTCCTGTGCGGCGTTGCCGGAGTCTATATCGATTCCTACAGGAAGAGCGGGGAGGAGATCTCCCGCACGCGCGGCGAATTCATCGCCCGCGACGGCGGGGAAGAGAACTTCCTTGCGCTTGACGGGATCGGAGATCTGATCGCATATTTATAAGCGGCAAAAACGTTCTGCCGCGCAAAAAAGCAGATCCGCCGGACGGCACAGCCGTCCGGCGGATCTGCATTTTTGCGCGTTTCGCGGTCAGTTTTTCCGGCGCCTCGCGGTCAGGACGTATTTTTCACCGTCGGAGATCGCGCAGATCACCTCGAGGGAGTCGGGAAGGAGCCTTGACAGCCCGTCAATATCCGGCAGGACGTTTGAGACCTCAAGAGCGTTTTGGTGGCAGGCGTCGATGACCGCGCGCGAAGCGCCGTGCGCGACCGTCAGGATCCCGTCCTCTTCAAGATGCTGCGCCAGATGCGCAAGAAGCGTTGGGGGATCGGAGAAATGCGGGAAGGCGTTGTAGATCACGATGCGGTCGAAACGCCTGCCGTAAGGGTAGACGGCGGCGTCCGCCGCAAGGAAAAGAACGCCGGTCTTTCCATATTTCTCTTTGGCTTTTGCGATCATGCCGCGGCTGATATCGACGGCGGTCACCAAAGCCGTTTTCCGCTCGAGATACTTCGGGATCAGCAGCCCCGTGCCGCATCCGACGTCCAGTACCGACGTGCCCGCTTCGATGCCCGCGAGATCGAGGATCTTTTCGATCACTTCGCCGTTCTGAACGTTTTTTTCATCCCAGCCGTCGGAGAGACGGTCGAAAAACTCCGCTGCTTTCCTGTTGTCGATCATATCAGGTAAAGAAGGCGTCGAAGTCGATCTTCTGATAGCCGCCGAAGCTTGCGCCGCAGGCGTAAACCGCGTCCGCCAGTTCCGCGCCGAGAAACGCCTTCGTGATCTCGTTCAGTTTCGCCGTCATATCCACGTCCGCAAAGAGGTCGGGATAAACGCTTTTTGCGACGAACCAGGTGTTGGCGAGCGCGATCTCATAGTTGGTATAGTAGGCGTTGTACGCCATTTCCAGATAGATCTTTCCGTTTTTCTTCGCGGTGAAGTGGTCAAAGAGCGTCGGATCCTCCTTGAGAAGCGGCTTGATATTCTTTACCGCCGCCGCGTCGAGGATGATGATATCGGTTTTTTCGCCCAGCGACAGGAATTTTTCTTCGTCGATCTTCTGGATCCCGCCCGCCGCGAGGTCTTCTACGACGTTTCTGACGTTCGCGACGTCAAAGGAGATATAGTTCTGCGCGGTCGTCAGGTGACTTGCCGTGCCCCAGTTGCCGAGTCCGCAGATGAAGACGCCGGGCTTCTCTTCCTCCTTCACCGTTTCCGTGCGCCGGATGATCTCCGCTTCCTCGCGTTCGATAAAGGAAATGAGCGCCGCCGCCTTTTCCTCACGGCAGAAGATCTGTCCCAGAAGCGTCACCGTGCCCTTGAAGAGGTCGCCGAACACGCCGTCGGCGCCGGAGCGAAGTGTGATGACCGGCACGCCCAGCTGCGCCTGCAGCGCGTTTTCCTTATCGGCGTCCTCATATTCCGAAATGACGATGTCGGGCGCGCAGGAGAGGATCTTTTCGGCTTCCGCCGTCTGCGCGTTGGGACCGCCGACGCCGCAGGAGGGCAGGGTTTTATAGATCTCGCCGAACGCCAGCACGTAGGGGCGGGGAGCGGCGTCAAACATCTTCGGACGGTTTTCAAGCGTCGTGTTTTCGATATCCTCCACGCCGCAGAGGAGCGCGGCGTCGCCAATATAGGAGTACATCCTCAGCGCGCCCGCGCCGATGCAGACCACGCGTTTATAACTGCCCGGCACGACCTTTACGTCCCTGCCGATCATATCCGCCACGGTGATCTCCCGCGGGGCGGTCGCCGTTTCAGCCGCGGTCGGTTCTCCGGCGGACGCGGCGGTCTTCGCCGTCTCCGCTTCCGACGTTTCAGACGGCGTATTTACAGGATTTCCGCAGGAAACCGCGAGGATAAGAGTGAGCAGCGCCAGAATAAAGCAAATGTGTTTTTTCATAACGGTTCTCCTTTGACGATGATTTTGTGTCCTTCGTATTCCACGATCCTTACCGGCGTGTCGAAGCAGTCGGACAGCACCTCTCCCGTGAGATCGTCCGCACATCCGTAAGCGTCGGCTTTGCCGTTTTTGAGGATCAGAAAGCGGCCGCCCAGCGCCAGCGCGAGCTGCGGATCGTGGATCGACGTGAGGATCGATACGCCCGCTTCGCGCGACAGACGCTTCATTTCCCGGGCGGTCAGCCATTCGTTTGCGATATCGAGGTTCCCCGTCGGCTCGTCGAAGACGATCAGGCGCGCCTCCTGCGCGAGTGCGCGGGCGATCGCCGCCTTCTGCCGTTCTCCGCCCGAGAGTTCGGTCATCCTGCGCCCGGAAAGAGAGAGAAGGTCCATGCGTTCAAGGGCGCGGCGAACGGCGTCGCGGTCGCGTTTCGACGGACGCACGCCCACGTATGAGGCGCGGGCGGACAGGACCGTGTCGCAGACCGTCATATCGCCGTAAACCGTCTCCTGCGGCACGTAGGCGACGCGCGCGGCGCGCTTTGACGGCGGCATGCCCAAAAGGTCTTCGCCGTCGAAGAGGACCGTTCCGCTCTGCGGTTTCAGGGAACCGGTGAGGATCTTGAAGAGCGTGGTTTTTCCGCTTCCGTTTTTTCCGAGCAGTACGGTGATCCCGCCGTCGCCGATCACGGCGGACAGTCCGTCAAGGACGGGCGGGGCGCTTTTTTTGTAGCGGAAAGAGAGACCTGTGATCTCAAGCACGGTTCGTCCCTCCCTTCCGCAGGATCAGGACAAGGAAGAAGGGCGCGCCGAAGAGAGAGGTCACGGCGCCGACCGGCAGGGCGGAACCGCCGCCGATCAGTCTTGACAGCGCGTCGGCAAGCAGCAGCAGCACGGCGCCGGTCAGAAGGGAGGCGGGGATCGACAACCGGTGATCCTGCCCGAGCAGCCGCTTGGCGATATGCGGGCAGATGATCCCCACGAAGCCGATGATCCCGAGATGCGCAACGCAGACGGCGGTGATGAGCGACGCGGCGACAAGCGAGAGGGCGCGCAGGCGCCGCACGTTCACGCCCATGGAGAACGCCGTTTCATCGCCCGACAGCAGGGCGTTGTACCGATAGCGCAGAATGAAGAAGAAGAGGGCGCCCGCAGCCGTTGCCGCGGCGATCATCGCGTCGGCAGGGAAGGAGGCGCGACCGAGGTCGCCGAAGGACCAGACGACCGCCGCGGAAAGACCGACGTCGGTCGCGGAATACTGTAAGACCGTGGTCGCGGCGGTCCAGACCGCGCCCAGCGCCACGCCCGACAGAACGATCGCGTCGGCGCGGAACGCCCTGACGCGGTTCAGCCCCAGAACGGCAAGCACCGAGAGGACAGCGAAGAGAAAAGCGGCAAGCGAGACGGCGAAGGGCTCGCCGGCGCCCGACAGGAAGAGGTCCTTCCCGATAAGCAGCGACCCGCCCCCGAAGACGATGAGCGAGAGATTGGCGCCGAACGCGGCGGCGTTCGTTGCGCCGAGGGTGGAGGGCGACGCCATCGGGTTGCCCAGCACCGTCTGCATGATGAGCCCGGAGAGCGATAGTCCGGCGCCCGCGAAGAGCGCCGCGAGCATACGCGGAAGACGGATATTGCGCATGATGCGCACCTGTGCGTCGCTGCCGCCGCCGAAAAGCGCGCGCAAGCTCTCATCCGGCGTCATCCCGGAGGAGCCGACGAGCAGGCAGAAGAGAGCGGAAAGCAGAAGGAGGACAAGGAGCGCGAGCAGGATCGCGACGTTTTTCTTGCGTACTCTTTGTTTTTTAAGCACGTTCTTTTCCTCCTTCCGGCGTGACTTGCATCTGTAATATCATAGCACAAAAAATCCCCCAGCGCAAGCCCGCGGGGGGGATAAAAATCGGTATTATCGTATTTTTTTCGCAGATTCGGCGTTCGCCGTTTTTGCGGTCAAAGAAATCTGTCGATCGCCTTTTTGAATTCCTCTACTTCCTTCGTATCGCCGTTCTCGATCGCGTGTACGATACAGTGGGTCATATGTTCGCTGATGATCTCCTTGCCCAGACTCCTTAACGCCGCGTCCACGGCGCTGATCTGCATAAGAACGTCCGCGCAGTCCTCGTCGTTTTCGATCATCGTCTTGACGTGCTTTAGGTGTCCGATCGCTTTGGAGATGCGGTTGAGCTGCTTCTTTTTCGCCTCCGGGGAATGAAAATGCGCGTGCGCTTCTTCGACGGTATTCTCCTTAATCTGCTCTTCTGCCATGCCGACGCCTCCTTTATTGATAATGATTATAGCGTAAACCGAGCGGATTGTCAAGAGGCAGCCTCGTTTTCCGCCGTGAGCCGTGCAGCCTCGTTTTCCGCCGTGAGCCGCCGTCCGGGAAGACGGCTCTTCCGCTTTTCCGCTTGACAATTTATAGAAATGCGGGTATAATGTAAATAATGAAGATCGGGAGGGTCAAAAAATGAGCAGGATTTTGGTGATTTCGTCCAGTCTGCGCGCGGGCAGCAATTCCGAGGCTCTTGCATACGCGGCGGCAAAAGGCGCGCTCGACGCGGGGAACGAGGTCGAGACGGTCTCGCTCAAGGGAAAGAGCATCGGATACTGCGTCGGCTGTCTTGCCTGCCAGAAAACGAAGAAATGCGTTCTCGGGGACGACGCCGCCGAAATTGCAGAAAAAGTGAAGAACGCCGACGCGCTCCTTTTCGTCACGCCGATCTATTACTATGAAATGAGCGGGCAGATGAAGACGCTGCTTGACCGTATGAACCCCCTTTACGCGGACGAATACAGTTTCAGAAGGGTCTATCTGCTCTCCGTCGCCGCGGACGACGCGCCCGAAACGCCCGACCGCGCCGTCGCGGGGTTGGGCGGCTGGATCTCCTGCTTTGAAAAGGCGTCGTTCGGCGGGTCGCTCTTCTGCGGCGGGATCAACGACGCCCATCGGGCGGAAAAAGACGAAAGCGCGCTTGCACGGGCGTACGCGTTCGGCGGGAGCATCAGGTGAGCGGTTCCGGGATCCCGTGGGTCGGCACCGGGGGCGGCGCCGCGCCGGGACTGGACGCCTATTACCGTCTGACCGACGCGCAGCTGCGCGCGAAATACGAGCCCGAAAAAGGGATCTTCATCGCCGAGGCGCCGACGGTCATCGAAACGGCGTTAAGCGCCGGCTGCGTGCCGGTCTCCCTGCTTTGCGACCGCAAACTGTTAAACGGCCGCGTCGAGGAAACGGTCCTGAAATGCATGAAGGCGAACGCCGCGCTCGTGCCGTTTCTGGCGGAGCACGACGAGATCTCCGCGCTCTCCGGCTTTGAACTGACGCGCGGGATGCTCTGCGCGATGAAGCGCCCTCAGCCGCTTCGGACGGAGGAACTGCTTTCTGAGAAAAAGCGCGTCGCGGTCCTCGAGAACATCGCCGACTCGACCAACGTCGGCGCGATCATGCGCTCCGCCGCGGGTCTGGGCATTGACGCCGTGCTGCTTACGCCCGACTGCTGCGACCCGCTCTGCCGGCGCGCGATCCGCGTGAGCATGGGAACGGTCTTTCTCGTGCCGTGGGGATATGCGCCCGCGTTTCCGGCGCTCTTTGAACTCCTCGGCGCAAAGGGATTTGCGACCGTTGCGCTCGCGCTCCGGAAGGACGCCCTTCCGATCGGCGATCCCGCTCTGCGCTCCGCGGAAAAAGCCGCGCTGATCCTGGGCAGCGAGGGGTACGGACTGAAGGAGGAAACGGTCAGCGGCGCCGATTTCCGGGCGATCATTCCGATGATGAACGGCGTCGATTCGCTCAACGTCGCGGCGGCGGGCGCCGTGGCGTTCTACGAGTTTTGCCGCGATAAACAGAAATAAACGACGGTTTGCGGGGAGAAAACGGTATGTACGAGATCAAAAATGCCTGCGTGAAGGGCTTTGAAATGCCGTATATGAAATTCGGCGGGGGAAAAAAGACCATGGTCATCCTGCCGGGATTGAGCGTTCAGAGCGTCTTGAAATCCGCGTCTGCGATCGAACGGTCCTTTTCGCTTTTCAAAGAGGAGTATACCGTATATCTTTTTGACCGCAGGGAAGCGCTTCCCGCGGTGTACACGGTCGACGATATGGCGCGCGATACGGTCGGCGTGCTGAAAGAACTGTCCCTTACCGGCATTTACCTGTACGGAGCGTCGCAAGGCGGTATGATCGCCATGCGGATCGCCTCTGAAAACCCGGACATGATCGCAAAACTGGCGCTCGCGTCCACGGCGCTGAACGTCAGAGAGAACAACACGGAGGTGCTCGACGGCTGGATCGGAAAGGCAGAAGCCGGCGACGCGGAGGGGCTTTACCTCGATTTCGGAGAAAAACTCTATCCGCCGCGTCTTTTTTCGGCGTTCAGAGGAATGCTCGTCGAAAACGCGAAGAACGTAACTTCCGCGGAACTTACGCGCTTCTGCGTCCTTGCGCGCGCGGCGATCGGCTTCGACGCGTCGGAAGACGTAAAGAAGATCGTCTGTCCGGTCTTCGTTGCGGGTTCGCTTGACGACCGCGTGCTGGGCGGCGATACCGTCAACGCGCTTATTGCGGCGTTCGGAGAGGCGCGCCGCGCGCCCGTTGAAAGCCGCGTTTACGACGGTTACGGACACGCCGTTTACGACACGGCGCCGGACTTCAGAAAGAGACTGTACGGCTTCTTCGGTTCGTGACCCTTGATGTTTTGCACTTGACAAATATAATAAAGTGTGTTATGATGGCAGGACAAGCGCGCATAATTGCCGGAAAGCCGGGGGCTTTCGGGAAGATCACGGTCTGAAAGGAGAGCGTACGCTTGAAAAGAGTAAAGGTCCTGTTTCCGCTGGTAGAAGCCGGATTCGGGCATATCATGCCGCAGAAAGCGATCTATGAGGCATTCTCAAAAAAATACGGCGACAGAGTGGACGCCGAATGCGCACGTTTCTTTTCGGATTCCGGCGACCGTCACCTGATCCGGTATGAAAAGATGATGTCGCGGCAGGTCAGGATCTACAGTACGGTTCCGGCGATCGGCTATCTTGCGACGCTGTCCTGCGAGTTTTTCGGCTCCGTCCTCTCCTCGTTCGGCTCGGTCCGCCTGAGCGCGCCGATCGCCTTCAGAAGGGGCGTGAAACGCATGACGGCGATCGCGCCCGACGTGGTGTTCAGCACGCACTGGGCGACCAATTACTACGTACGGCACATGAATAATCCGCCGCTGTCGGTGATGTACTGTCCTGACGGCGTCTGCAACAAGTTGTTTGCCTACCCGAGCGATCTTTTGCTGATCAGCACGCCCGTCGGGTATCAGAAGGCGCTGAAAATGAAAAAATTCAACGCCTCCAATCTGAAAATGGTGCCCTTTCTCATCAGAAACGAGGCGTTTTCCGTAACGTACGACAAAAAAGCCGCGAGAAGGGAACTGGGGCTTCCGGAGGACCGCTTCACCGTGCTGTTCGCGGAGGGCGGCTACGGCATCGGGAAAACGAAGGCGATCTGCAAAAGACTGTTCAAGGAGCATATTCCGCTGACCGTGATCGCGGTGTGCGGAAAAAACAAGAAACTGTATAAATATCTGTCCTCCCTTGAAACGCCGGAAGAGATCGTTTTCATGCCCTGCGGCTTTACCGAGGATATTCTGAAGTTCGAGGCGGCGGCGGATCTTTTCTGCGGAAAAAGCGGCAACATACTGGCGGAAGCGACCTTCTTCGGCGATCCGACGGTCGTGACGAAGCACGCGACGCTCATCGAGGAAAAGATCGCCGATCACTACGTCGACACCGTCGGCTGCGCCATGCGGGAGTTCTCTCCGAAAAAGACGGCGGAACTTATAAAGAAGTTTTCGGCGGATCCGGCGCTGCTCGAGCCCTACCGCCGCGCGGCGCTTGCGTGGCATGAAAACTTCGGCGCGGAACAAGCCGCGGACGAGCTGTGGAAAACGATCGTACGCCGTTTTCCCGAACTGATTACGAACGATAGGAAACAAGAATCATGAATTACGTAGACACGGTACTGTTGATCACGAATATCCTGTTCACGCTGATGGGCGCCGCCATGCTGCATTTTCTCGTCTTCGCGGTCATCGGGATCTTCAAAAAGAAATCCTATCCGAAAACCGATCTGAAGAAGCGTTACGGGATGATCATTCCCGCGCGCAACGAGGAGTCCGTCGTGGCGGGGCTGATCGAAAGCATCAGAAAAAACGATTATCCTCAGGATAAGATAGAGATCTTCGTCATCGCGCACAACTGCAGCGACAGGACAGCCGCGATCGCCCGCGAAGCGGGCGCGACGGTCTACGAATACGACAATCCGGCTGAAAACACGATGGGCTACGCCTTCCGGTATCTTTTCTCCTGCATAGAACGCGATTACGGAACGGCGAGTTTTGACGGTTTCTTTCTGTTCAACGCCGACAATATCCTTGACAGACAGTATATCTCACGGATGAACGACGCCTTCGTATATTACGGCGGGGAGAGCGTGATCACCTCCTTCCGCAACTCCAAGAATTTCGGAACGAACCTGATCTCCGGTCTTTACGGAATGTATTTCACCGTCGGATGCCGTCTTGAGAGCCGCGGCAGAACGGTCACCGGCTGTTCGACGCGCGTCCAGGGGACGGGCTATCTGATCAATTCCAAGATCGTGAAGGACGGCTGGCCGTACGTGACGCTCGCGGAAGACTGGGAGTTCACCGCCGACCGCATCCTGCGCGCCAACAACATCCGTTACTGCGACGACGCCGTCTTCTACGACGAACAGCCGACCTCGCTGCGCATCACCTGGCGTCAGCGCGTGCGCTGGTCCAGGGGACATCTGATCGTCTGCTACACCCGTTTCAAGGATCTCATGCGCGGACTGTTTTGCCAAAACACGAAGAACAGAGGGTCGCTCTACGACATCACCGTCAACGTGATGCCCGTGACGCTCGCCTTCCTTTTCCTGCAGATCCTGCAGATCGTTCTTTTGCTGTTCGCGCCCCTCGCCGACCCTTCGGTCACGCTCAGAGACGTCTTTATCGGAAACTCGTTCAATCTGTTCACCTCCGGCGGTTTCCTTTTCAATATGCTGCGGAACGGCGCCGTTTCCTATCTGACGACGGCGGTCAGCGCGATCGTGATCTTTGTGATCGAGCGCAGGCGGATCAAAAACGTCAGTTTCCTTCATAAGGTGCTGATCACGCTGTTCTGGCCTCTGTTTCTGGCGATCCAGTTCCCGATGGACGTTCAGGCGCTCTTCTCGCGGAAACTCGGCTGGAAACCCATTCCGCACAGCGATCAGACGACCTTTGACCGCGTCAATGCCGTCAGCCCGGAACCGGAACCCGAACCGACGGAATAGTGCGCGGGACGACGGAGCGGTCCTCCTCCCGTACAGCGGGGCGCGGGACCGCTCTTTTCCCGTTCGGAAGGATATCGGTTGTTTTCACTGATTGTTGACGCTATGACGTTTTTTTTTGACGTTTTTTTCATTTTTATGAAAAAATATCAGTTGACAACCGTTTGTTTCTGTGATATCATTAATCAGTTAGTATTTAATATCGGCAAAACCGGAGCGATCCGGCGACGCAAAGCTATAGGGCCTCCCGTGAGGCAGCCAGTTGCATTTTGCGGTTCCTGCTCATTGTGCGGATCCCCGTCCGGGGCGCGCGGAGAGAGAACGGAAATCTGGCGGTCTGCTCTGCGTTGTCTTTTCTCCGGTCCGGAGAAAAGACGTTTTGTTTTGTGGGAGAATCATGAGTGCTGAAAAAGAAAAGAAACGGTTGATAATATCGATCAAGTCGAAAGCGGTGATCATGATCATCGTGTTCGCGCTCGTTCTCTGCGCCGTCTCGATGTGGGTCTGCGGCAGGGTGATCAACAACGTGACCGATGAAATGTATCAGACGAACGCGACCGACCTGTCGTCGACCACCGCGCAGATCGTCGACGTCGGGCGCTTCGTGCGGCTGCGCGACGAGGTGATGAGGATCTACAGGGAAACGCCGGAGGATCAGCGCGTCGCGACCCCCGACGCGGATGAAAAACCCGAGGCGTACGAGACGTATGTTTCCCGATTTTCCGCCGTCAAGGAGACGGAAGACTTCAAAGAACTTCTGAAAACCTTAAAGAAGATCCAGAACGTCAATCACGTCGACTGCATTTATCTTGTCTGCGTCGATTTCGAGAGCAAAAGGGCGGTCTACATAGTCGACGCCGCCGAAGACGGCGCCTGCGAGCCCGGCAGTTTCGATTCGGACTTAGACGGCAACGAGCCGGTACTTTCCGATCCGAAGGCGGGATTTCCCGCATACGTTTCCAACATAGATCCGTACGGCTGGCTCGTGACGGCGGGCGTGGCGATTTACGACGAAGACGGCACGCCGGTCGGCTATGCGGTGACCGACATTTCAATGGAACAAATCCGCTATGAAAAGATCGGCTACGTGATGCGCCTTCTGACTTTTCTGCTGATCACCGTCGTTCTGATCTGCGTGATCGGTCTGATCGCCGTTCATTTCTCTCTCGTGAAGCCGATCGCGCAGCTGACGGTCGCCACCCGGAACTATTTCAAGAAAAAGGAAACGCAAGACGTCCCGAATGAAAATAAGAGGGTCTTCTCTGAATTACGGATCCGTACGGGGGACGAACTGGAGGGTCTGGCGTACTCAATGGCGCAGATGGAAGACGATATCGACGAGCATATCCGCAAGATGGTCGCGATGCACGACGAACTGTCGGAATCCAGACAGTACGCCAACGAGATGACCGAACTTGCCAATATGGACTCGCTCACCGGCGTGCGCAACAGGACCTCCTACGACAGGGAAGTGAAGAAACTCGACGCGTCGATCGCCGCGGGAGACGCCCGGTTCGGTCTGGCGGTCGTCGATCTCAACTGTCTGAAGGCGATCAACGATACCGGCGGACACGACGCGGGCAACCGAGCCATCGTGAACCTCTGCCGGATCATCTGCGGGATCTTCGTACACTCGCCGGTATTCAGGATCGGCGGGGACGAATTCGCCGTGATCCTGCAGAACAACGACTATGAAAAGGTCGAAACGCTCGTCGACGAGTTTATGGAGAAAGCCGGATGCAAAAAAGGACAGCCGAAAACGGATCCCGATCACGTGACCGGCGCTATCGGCTACGCGCTTTTCGACCGGGAGATCGACACCGACGTTCTTGACGTATTCAGACGCGCGGACAGGAATATGTACGAATGCAAGACCGAAATGAAGAAAGCGTGAGGAGAATGGGCATTTCTGAAAAGGATAAGGTCTTTTTGGCAAGCGAAAGGGAACTGCTTGATAAACTCGAAGGCGGCTGGATCGGAAAAATGGCGGGCGTAGCCTGGGGAACGCCGACCGAATTCTGCTACGCGGGCAGGATGATCCCCGAGAACGAACTGCCCGTGTGGACGCCGGAAATGATCAACACGGCGTTCACGCAGGACGATATGTACGCGCAGGTCCCCTTCATCGACGCGATGGCGGCGCACGGGGTGAACTGTCCGCTGGACGTTTTCGCGGAGTATTTCATGAACACCCGCTTCGCGCTCTGGCACGCCAACGGTATGGCGCGCCGCAACCTCAAAAGAGGGATCCCCGCGCCGGAGAGCGGCGCGTATTACAACAACTACCACTGCGACGATATCGACTGGCAGATCGACTGCGACTTTCTGGGGATGATCTATCCGGGAGACGTCGCCCGCGCCGCCGGGCGCGCGTTTGAGATCGGGCATATCATGAATTACGGCGACGGCGTCTTCGGCGGCGTCTTCGTGACGGCGCTTCACGCGGCGGCGTTTGACGCCGGAAGCGTGGAGGAGCTCTGCGCGCGGGCGGTCTCGGCGATCCCCGGGAACACGCTCTTCCGCGCGCTGCTCGACGACGTGACCGAATGGCACCGGACGGGCGTTTCTTTCGAGGAGTGCTGGCAGATGCTCGAGGACAAATGGAGCGCCTGCGCCCTCTGCCCGGAGCTTCCCGGAAAGAGCAATATCGACGCGAAGTTCAATTCCGGCTACGTGCTGATGGGACTGCTCTACGGGGAGGGCGATTTCGAAAAATCGGTGAAATACGCGCTGATCTGCGGGCAGGACAGCGACTGCGATCCCTCGACGGTCGGCGGCGTACTGGGCAACTATCTCGGCGCGTCGGGCATTCCCGACCGCTATAAGAGCGCTCTGGACAGAACCGGCAGAAAATACGCGTTTACCGACTACACGTTCGAAGACGCGGTGAACCTCAATTTCAGACTGATGAAGGAACAGTTCGCGCTGGACGGCGCGCGCTTCGCGGACGGCGTGTGGGAGCGCCGGACCGGAACGGATACCGCGCCGCTTCCGCCCGAGCAGTGGCCGGACGGCGTGTACGTATACGCCGATCTGTCACTGGAAAAGAATACGCTGCGCGTGATCGAGATCACCCCGTTCGCAAAGAACGAAAAGATCGTATCCGTGACTGTGGAAACGGGCGACGGAACCGTCTTTATCGACGCGATCCCCGCGTTTTACACCTATGAGAAGCCGGGAGAATACCTCGTGACCGTTACCGTAAAGGGCGACCGGGGAGGAGAACGCAGATATTCGGAAGCGTTTGCCGTAAAAGAAGCGGAGAACGCGCCGGAGGAAGAGATCGTCGTCTGCTCCGTGACCTCGCCCTGCGGCGGCGGCGCGCGCGACGCGCGGATCATCGCAAACGGCGTGATCCCGTCGCCCGACGAGGCGAACGACCGGATGCAGTACGACACCTATATCCTCGGCGACCCGCACGGCAATCCGCCGAGAGCCCAGTACGTCGGGTACGTCTTCAGAAAAGAGCGGACCGTGACGGCGGTCGATTTCACGGAGGGCAATCATTTCGGCAACGGCGGCTGGTTCGCTTCGGGCAGTCTGGAGATCCAGGTCTTCCGCGCGGGCGGATGGGAGCGTGCCGGCTTCACGGCGTCGCCCTCCTATCCGGGCGGAAACGCGATGCGTGATTTTCTGCCCGGCTATCAGACCTACCGGCTGACGCTCGACGCGCCCTGCGTCTGCGAGGGCGTGCGCCTTTACGGCGTCGGCGGCGGCAGCGCGGGCTTCATCAGCGTCTGCGAACTTGACGTACACTGACCGGGCAAGGGAGAAGCGGCATTGATCGGACAATATAGAAAACATCTGCCTCCGGCCGCGCTTTTCGCTTCCTTCATGTTCTTTCAGCTCGTGACCTTGCGACTGGGCAATACGGCGGGGAGCGGTTATCTGGCGGAAGATCAGAGAGAATACGTTTACTATTTCATCCAGCTGTTCGTCATCGCCGGATTTCTTTGCTATGCGCCATTCGACAGATCCGTTCGTGATCCGAAGGTCAGAAAGGCGCTCGGTCCGGCGCTTTTCGGCGTGTGCCTGATTTCCGCCGCGCTCCTGCTCTTCGTGCCGCCGTCAGCGCCTTCATATCTTGCGGTCACGGCTGTCGCCGTCTTTTTCCTGGGCATCGCGGGCGCCGCCGTTTATGCGCGCATGGCGCGATACGCCGCCGTCTGTCCGCATATCGGCTTGAGTATGGGCGCCGGATACTCTGCGGCGATCCTTCTGCAGTACCTTCTGCAGCTTCGTTTCAGCGTTGTTCCGCTGATCTTTGCCGTGCTTGTACTGTCTTGCTTCACCGCGGCGTATCTTCTTCTGAAGCAGCCGCCGGACGAGGGAGAGCGCCCGGAAGAAGAGGAAGAGAAGGGAAGCGCGCATCCCGTTCTCCGCTTCGCCGCCGTATCGGCGATCGCGCTCATGCTGCTCTTCTTCTGCAGTTATTATAACAACTATATCCACCGTCTCCAGATCGCTTCGCAGTACGGAGCGTACAGCGTATATACCTGGCCGCGCCTCCTTCTTATCCCGAGTATGCTTATCTTCGGGGCGGTCGGCGACGTCAGAAAGGGCAGGTTTCTGCCGATCACGTCTCTGTGCGTTGCGGTACTGGCGCTTCTGAACGCCCTTCTGAACGACAGCGCCGAAACCTACTGGTTCAATATGTGCCTGTACTACCTCTCGCTGTCAGCGGCGATCGCCTATTATCATCTGGCTTTCTGGCGGCTGCCGGCGAAGAGAAGCGTTCGAGTTCTCGGCGCATCCGCCGGAAGGATCCTTGACAGCGTCGCGGTGCTCGTCGCGGGTCTCATCGGCATTTCCGCCATGTCCTCCGCGGCGGTGCTGGCGCTGAATATCGCGGCGCTCGCCGTCGTGATCGTACTGATGGCGCTGAACGGAGATTTCGATCTGACGGGCAGAAAAGCGCGCGCGGCGGCGCCGCCGGAAGAGGAAAACGCTTCCGCCGCCCCGCGGGAGGAGGAGCCGAAAAGCGCAGAGGAAGAGCGTGACGTGTACGCGCTGATCGCCGAGCGTTACCGGCTGACGCCCTCGGAGATCAGGGTCTTTCGGGAACTTGTCCTCACGGAGGACAAGCAGCTGGCGATCGCAGAGCGGCTGTCGATCAAGGTCAGGACGGTGCAGGCAAACGTCACGTCGATCTACAGGAAGACCGGCGTCTCGACGCGCTCGGGACTTGTTCAGCTGCTTCACGACCTCACAACGTGACGGCAAGGACCGCCGCCGGACGGCAATGCTTACAGGCGTTTCATTCTGCGTTTTTACGCGGATGAAACGCTTTTTTTGCGTTCGGACGCCTTTTCGGGACGGTTTCGGCGGATCATGCGGGAAACCGCAATAGACATTCCGCTCCTTTTTTGATATAATCTATAAAGGAGAACTGTAAATTCATCCGGAAACGGAGGAGCGAAAGCCATGAGAACAAGAAAACTGTTTGCGGCGCTCGTCTGTGCCGCGCTGCTATGCACGGGCGTTTTCTGCGCCTGCAGCAAAGGGACTTCACCGTCCTGGCTGCCCGGCTCAACGACCGAAAGCAAAGGGAATGAAGCGACGGGCGCGTCTGCGGCGTCTGACGGTCCTGCCGCGCACACCTCTTCGCCGACTGTCCCGGAGCCCGCGCCGTCAACGTCGCCGGCAAACTCAGAGACGGCAAGCGGCGCGCCGACGCCGGACGACACGCCGACGCCTCTTCCCACGCCGACGGGAGAACCGCTCTCCACCCCCGCGCCCGCTGAATTCAGCGTCAGGGACGCCGCGTGGACAAACGTCGAGTGGGTGCAGTATTCAAGCCCCTATTTCACGCTCACCGTTCCGAAGGACTGGAAGGTGCAGTGGAACGGCGACGCAAACGCACTGGAGTGGATGGCTTCGACCGAGGACTTCACGGTGGGGATCTATAATCAGGATCACGGATACGCCGCAAAGGATCCGCGTATGGCGCCTTCGCTCGGCTTTTCGATGTCGATGACGAGCGGCACGGTCAAGGAGTATTTTGAAACGCGCTACGCGAATACGACCGAGTATTTTACCGTGAAGAACGCCCGCGTGCCGGACAACCTGAACCTTATCCAGGCGGCGCGCCCCTACACGCCGATCCGCGATTACCAGTCGCTGTACGCAGTCTTCAAGGACGCGAACATCGAAGCGGGAGAGGGCATCTATTCGGCGGTGGTGATGGAATCGCAGGACGTATGGTTCAACGGGTACAATTACGGCGCGTGGGAGGTCAACTGCATCCTCTCACAGTGGTCGCCGTTCGGCGAGTTCGTCAACTGGGCGCCGGTCCTTGCGCGGATCGCGCAGTCCTTTGCCTATACCGAGTACTACATCCGGCAGTGGCAGTCGATCGCGCAGTCGGTCCTGCAGCCCGACAGCGGGGTCAGCGATACCGATCCCGTGATGGAGGCGTTTGAGGAGCGAAGCAGATCCGACACGATCCTGCAGGAGAAGCGCTCGGACATGATCGGCGAATACGAGCGGGTCTATGACAGCGAGACCGGCAATATCTACCGCGCTTACAACGGTTTTTTAGAGGATATCGGAACCGAGCAGAAGCGCTATTCCGCGATCACCGAAAACCAGTACGCCGACGGATACGTCGGCTGGATCGATAAGCAGTAAATAAAAACGGGGCTGTTTCATTTGCCTGCAAATGAGCAGCCCCCGCAAAACGGATGGTCGGGATCCCGTCCGTTTTGCGCGACTTTTGCGGTTTTGTCCGGACAGGCGAACGCTTATTGTCTAACAATATGACAAAACCGAGG
>JAFTCT010000030.1 GCA_017454525.1 Clostridia bacterium | reverse complement strand
CACGCCTCGGTTTTGTCATATTGTTAGACAATAAGCGTTCGCCTGTCCGGACAAAACCGCAAAAGTCGCGCAAAACGGACGGGATCCCGACCATCCGTTTTGCGGGGGCTGCTCATTTGCAGGCAAATGAAACAGCCCCTGTTTTTTCGGCAAAACCTTATTGACATTAACGCGCTTATCATATATAATACAAAATGAAGATATATGATCATTTCTGCGCCCAACGGCGCGCCGGCGGCTGCTTTGCGCGCAGCGCCGTACAGAGATCGGGAGGGTGACCGACATAATGAATACCGTCTGCTATATTCTGGTATATCTCGGCAGCGCGCTGATGGTATACAACATCTGGGGCTTTTTCAGGTTTGCCACACATATCCGTACCGATAAAAACAGAATGACGAGCAGCGCCGTTCTGTATATTCCCGTTGTTCTGCTGGTCTTTTTCCTTCTGGGATATCTCGCGGTCGGCATTTTTCTCGAACCCAATCCGGTCGTATCGCTGATCCTCTTCGGCGGAAGTCTCTTCGTCTTTGTAGTATACAGGCTGCTTGTCAGTATCATCCGCAGAATTGCGGAAAGCGAGCGGAAGCAGGCGGAGATGACGGCGCACGAGGAGAGCGCCCGCGTCAAGGAGGAGTTTTTAGCGATGGTCAGCCACGAGATGCGCACGCCGATGAACGTGATCATCGGGCTGGACGCACTTGCGCTGAACGAGCGCGATATTTCGCCGTCGACGAAGACCTATCTTGAAAAGATCGGTCTGAGCGCAAAGCACCTTCTGGGACTGATCAACAACATTCTCGACATGAACAGGATCGAGACGGGGGAACTGACCGCTAAACACGCACGGTTTTCCTTAAAGAACGCCGTGCGGCAGGTGAACGCCATCGCGCAGACGCTCTGCGACGAAAAGAAACTGACCTACTCGTCGGACGACAGCGCTCTGTGCGATATCTGCGTGGGCGACGAGATGATCGTCAAGCAGGTCCTGCTGGCGCTGCTTGACAACGCGGTGAAATACACCGACGCGCCGGGGACCGTCGAACTGAAAATCAGCGACGGGCCTTCTGAAGACGGGAAGCGCACGGTTCAGTTTTCGGTGAAGGATACCGGCGTCGGTATCGATCCGGCGTTTCTGCCGAAGATCTTCGACGCCTTTTCAAAAGAAGACGCCGGGTCGACCGACCGTCACGGCGGAAGCGGCGTAGGATTGGCGCTGACAAATCGGCTCGTGGCGATGATCGGCGGATCGATCGGCGTGGAAAGCCGGAAAAACGTCGGTTCGACTTTCACGGTGACGCTCCCGCTGGAGCCGTGCGAGCCGGAGACGAAAGAGGAAGCGGCAAAGGACCGCGCAGAGATCTCCTTAGAGGGCAGAAGGATCCTGATCGTTGAGGATCTGCCAGAAAACGCGGAGATCGCCGCGGATCTGCTGGAACTGGAGGGCGCCGAAAGTGACCGCGCCGAAAACGGCGAAATCGGCGTGGAGATGTTCTCCTCCTCGCCATCCGGATACTATGACGCGATCCTGATGGATCTGCGTATGCCGGTCATGGACGGTCTGACGGCGACCAGAGAGATCAGAAAACTCGACCGCCCGGACGCCGCGCGCGTGCCCATCATCGCGCTGACCGCAAACGCTTTTGCAAGCGACGTCCGGCAGACGCACGACGCGGGCATGAACGCGCATCTCGCCAAACCCGCCGAGGCGGATCTGCTTTACGAAACGTTAAAAAACTGCATTGCACAGGCGGCTGACAGAAAGGACGGAAATAAAGAATGATCAGATCCAAACAGATCCAAAGAGGACGAACGGTGCTGGTCGTGGACGATCAGGAGATCAACCGCGACGTACTGGGCGTCATTCTCGAGGACGACTATGAAGTGATCTATGCCGAAAACGGAAGGGAAGCGCTGTCTCAAATCGAAACGCACCTCGAGGATCTTTCGCTTGTGATGCTCGATCTGATCATGCCGGTCATGAACGGCTTTGAAGTGCTTGAAACCATGAAGAGCGACGAGCGGATGAGGGAGATCCCTGTGATCGTGCTGACAGCCGAAAAGAGCGCCGAACTGAAGGCGCTGCAGATGGGCGCGTCGGATTTCATCACCAAACCGTTCGATCAGCACGAGGTGATCGTCGCGCGCGTGACGCGCATCATCGAACTCAACGAGGGCAAACATCTGATTTCAGCCGCCGAACACGATAAACTCACGGAATTATACAGCCGCAACTTCTTTTTTGAGTACGCCAACCGTTTATATACCTATCATCCCGAACTGCATCTTGACGCGGTCAGTCTGAATATCGAGCAGTTCCATTCGATCAACGCGATCAACGGCAGGGAATTCGGGAATGAGGTCTTAAGGATCATCGGCGGCGAGATCCGCGCGTTTCTGGCGGAGACGGAGGGCATCGCGGGGCGTTTTGATGGCGACCGTTTCGCGATCTACTGCGTCGGACAGCCCGACTACGGCGCGCTGCACGACAGATTTCAAAGGAAGGTCGACGGCATTTCACCCAACGTCAGCATCCGTCTGCGCATGGGCGTAAAGCCGTACGCCGAAGGGATGGATCCGGTCACGCTCTTCGACTGCGCGCGGACGGCTTGTAATATGGTGCGCGGCGACTATCAGCATCCCGTCAAGATCTACAACGACGAGATGCGCACGCGCGAGCTGCTTGACCGGCGGCTCGTCAATGATCTGCACACGGCGGTCGAAAACCGGCAGTTGAAGGTCTATTTCCAGCCGAAGTACGATATTCAGTGCGACCCGCCGCGCCTGAGCAGCGCCGAGGCGCTGATCCGGTGGGTGCATCCCGAACTCGGCATGATCTCGCCCGGCAGTTTCATTCCGCTGCTCGAGGGCAACGGACTGATCAGCGTCGTCGACAACTACGTGTGGGAGGAAGCCGCCCGACAGATCGCCGAATGGAAGAAAAAATACGGCATGACGCTGCCCGTTTCGGTCAACCTCTCGCGCGCAGACGTCTTCGGACTGGGACTGGTGGAAAAACTGAAGAAACTCATTACCGACCAAGGGCTCGAATATCGGGATCTCAAGCTGGAGGTCACCGAATCGGCGTACACCGACAACGCCAAACTGCTGATGGACGTGATCACGGCTTTGCGCGAACTCGGTTTTCAGATCGAAATGGACGACTTCGGTTCGGGCTATTCCTCGCTGAATATGCTTTCGTCGATGCCGATCGACGTACTGAAGATCGATATGAAATTCATCCGCAATCTCGAAAAGAGCGAGACAGACCGGCGGCTGGTCGATCTGATCATCGATATCGCGAAGTATTTAAGGGTCACGGTCGTCGCGGAGGGCGTGGAAACGAAGGAACAGCTTGAGTTCTTGAAGAACGAAGGGTGCGATCTCGTACAGGGTTACTACTTCTCCCGACCGGTGCCGCCCGAGGAATTTGAAAAACTGATCGTCCGCGAACTGCAGACGGAAAGGAGATAAAAATGACGCTGAAAGAACTTTACGACCTGATCGGCGGCGATTACGACCGCGCGATCGGAACGCTGCGCATTGAGAAACTCATGGATAAGCACATCAGAAAATTTCCCGCGGGCGGCGTGGCCGAAGCGGTCATCGCCGCGGGGGAGACCATGGACCCCACGCAGCTCTTTGAGAGCGCGCACGCGATGAAGGGCGTGTGCGGGAATCTCGGACTGACGGCGCTGGCGTCGCTCGCCTCCGATATCGCCGAGGAATACCGTCCCGGTAAAACGCGGACGATGACGGACGGTGAAGTGAAGGAAAAGATAGGAGAGATCGGGGCACTTTACAAAAAGACCGCGGAGGGCATTCGCCTGTACGAAAGCGCGCTCGGCTGACGCTTCATTCTGAACGGTCAAAGGGGTTGAATTCACAATGAACAGAATTCCTTCGGAGAACAAAAGCCTGCGCTTCACGCCCTATCTGACAGCGCTGGGCGTTTTTGCGCTCGCCTTCGGGTGCAGCGTGGGGCAGGGAGCGTTCGTCATGCCCGGCGGCGTGTTCCTGCCGATCGCGGGACCCGTCGGCACCGCGATCGGGATCGCGCTGGGCGCGGCGGTGATGCTGGTGCTCGCAAAGAACTATCATTACCTCATGAACCGCTTTCCCGACAGCGGCGGCACCTATACCTATACGAAAAAATGCTTCGGCTATGACCACGGATTTCTTTCCGCGTGGTTTCTGATCTTAACGTACATCGCGATCCTCTGGGCGAACGCGACGGCGCTGCCGGTGGTGGCAAGAACGCTGTTCGGCAGTACCTTCCAGTTCGGCTTCCATTATGAGATCGCCGGATTCGATATCTATTTCGGAGAGATCCTGGTCGCCGTCGGCGCGCTGGCGATCGCCGCCTTCATCTGCCTGAGAAGAAGTCTTGCGGCGCGCACCCAGATCGTGATGGCGCTGCTTCTGGCGGGCGGCGTGATCTTCCTCTTCATCATGGCGCTTCTGAACCGCGGAAGCGACGCGGTGCCGCTTTTTGACCCGCCGTTTGCCGGCGAGGGGACCGCGGCGAAGGGGATCTTCACGATCTTTGCGCTCGCGCCCTGGGCGTACGCCGGCTTTGAATCGGTGTCGCACTCCGCGGCGGAAGCGAAATACCCGCTCAAGAAGACTTTCCGCATCCTCGCGATCTCCCTTGCGGTCTCGGCGGTCGTTTACGCCATGCTCGCAATGATGGCGACGACCTACGCGCCGGCGGGGAACGCGTCCTGGAGCGAATACGTCGCCAATCTCGGCAATTACAGCGGCATGGACGCGCAGCCGACCTTCTACGCGGCGCAGGCGGCGCTCGGCGGATGGGGCAAGTTCATCATCGGGATCGCGGCGCTCTGCGGCATTTTCACGGGTCTGATCGGCAACTATATCGCGCTCAGCCGTCTGGTGCGCGCGCTGACCGAGGACGGGATGCTGCCCGAGGCGATCGGAAAACTTGACAAGAACCTGGTGCCCCGCCGCGTGATCCTCGGCGTTCTCGGCGTATCGGTCATTCTGCCTTTCTTCGGGCGCACGGCGATCGCCTGGATCGTCGACGCGACGACCGTCGGCGCGACCATCGCCTACGCCTTCTCGTCCGCCGCGGCGTTCAAGATCGCGCGCACGGAAAAATCGAAATCGGGCGTCGCCTTCGGGCTGGCGGGCCTTCTGATCTCGCTCTTCTTTGCCTGCGCCTTCCTCATACCGAACCTCATATCGGTCAAGACGCTCGCAACGGAGTCCTATCTGATCTTAGCGGCGTGGGGACTGTTGGGCTTCATCGTCTTCTTGGCGCTCCTGCGCAAGGATAAGGAGCGCCGGCTGGGACGTTCGAACGTCGCGCTGATCGTCATGCTTGCCGTGATCATCTTCACGTCGAGCGTCTGGATGCGGCAGATCACGAGCAATGCGACCGAGGCTTCGGTCACGCAGATCCAAAACTATTATAACGGCGTGCTCGCGGACGCCGGCGTCGACGTCGTTTCCGGTGCGACAAGACCGGTATACAGCTATCTGCATGAGGTCCTTGACCGTGTGGACACCGCCCTGTGGACGGCGACCTCGATCCAGATCCTGCTGATCGTGACGACGCTGATCGTGCTGTTCGTCATTTACGCGCGCATTCAGAAGAGGGAAAAGGAGATCGAGGTGGAAAAGGCGCTCGCGGAAGAGAGCAGCCGCGCCAAGACCAGCTTCCTTTCCAACATGAGCCACGAGATCCGCACGCCGATGAACGCGATCATCGGACTGGACAACATCGCCCTGCGCGATCCCGAGCTTCAGCCGAAGACGCGGGAGCATCTTGAGAAGATCGGCGCCAGCGCCAGACATCTGCTGGGGCTGATCAACGACATTCTCGATATGAGCCGGATCGAATCGGGAAGAATGGTACTCAAGGACGAGGAGTTTTCTTCCAGAGAGTTCCTCGATCAGGTCAATATCATCGTCGGCGGTCAGTGCGCCGACAAGGGACTGCGCTATGAGTGCAGCATCATCGGAGATATCGGCGACTATTACGTCGGCGACGATATGAAGCTCAAGCAGGTGCTCATCAACATTCTGGGCAACTCCGTGAAGTTCACCGAAGCGCCCGGCGACGTTACGCTGACCGTGGAGCAGATCGACGGGCAGACCGACGGGCAGGACGGATGCTGCACGCTTCAGTTCACTATGCGCGATACCGGTATCGGCATGGATAAGGAGTTTATTCCCAAGATCTTTGAGGCGTTCTCGCAGGAGGATGCGACGACCACCAACAAGTACGGCGGCAGCGGGCTCGGCATGGCGATCACCAAGAATTTCGTCACGATGATGGGCGGCGATATCAAAGTCGAGAGTGAAAAGGGCGTCGGATCGGTCTTCACCGTCACGGTGAAACTGAAGCCCTCCGAACGCCGCTACGCCGCCGACGGCGCCGCGGCGCTGCCCGCGGGAATGCGCGCGCTCGTGGTCGACGACGACGAGATCGCCTGCGAACACGCGCGGCTGGTACTGAAAACGCTCGGCGTGAAAGCCGACACGCTCACGTCTCCCGAAGCGGCGCTCGAGCGCATAAAGGAGTACTTTGAAAAAGAGCCCTATACGCTGCTGCTCACCGATTACAAGATGCCCGTAATGAACGGTCAGGAATTGACGCGCGCCGTCAGAGCGTTCGACGGCGGCAGGACGGGGATCATCATGCTCACCGGCTACAACTGGGACATCATCGAGGAGGAAGTGCATAAGGACGGCGTCGACTGCGTGATGGCGAAGCCGATCTTCACGGAAAATCTGCTGCGCGCGATCCGAGCGGTGCTCGATCTGAAGAGCGGCGCCGCGCCCGCGGCGCCGGAGCCGGAGAAAACGGCGGAGAGCGTCCTCGCGGGCAGAAGAGTGCTCATGGCGGAGGACGTCGACGCGAACGCCGAGATCCTTGCCGACCTGCTCGATCTCGAGGAGATCCTTTCCGAGCGCGCCTGCAACGGTAAAGAAGCGGTCAGAATGTTCGCCGAAAGCGATCCGGGCTACTACGACGCGATCCTGATGGACGTCCGGATGCCCGAAATGGACGGTCTGGAGGCGACCCGCACGATCAGGGCGATGAACCGCACCGACGCCGGGGCGATCCCGATCATCGCCATGACCGCCAACGTCTTCGACGAGGACGTGCAGCGCTCGCATGAGGCGGGCATGAACGCGCATCTCTCCAAACCGGTCGAGCCCGACAAACTCTACGCGAAACTCGCGGAACTGATCGGCTCTTAAGGCGCTTTGCGCGCACGGAAAAACGTATATTCAAAACTCTGACAGCGCTCAGATCCATATTCCGGATCTGAGCGCTGTCGCCGTTCATAAAAATCTGAAAAAAATAAAAAAAGTGTTGACAACCGGGCGGATCTATGCTATCATACAGTTGTGACAGATAATACAGATAATACAGATGAAAGGCGGGTGAAGACCTTGTCCGAAAAGATGGACGTCTATATGGACGTCGCGGCGCGCTTCAGGACCTATATCGAGCGCGGCGTATATAAGGAAAGCGAGGCGCTGCCGTCGGTGCGCGCGGTCGCCGCGGATCTGGGGGTCAATCCCAACACCGTACAGAAGGCGTACGCCCGCCTTGAGAGCGAGGGATATATCGTCGTCCGTCCCAAAAAGGGCGCGTACGTCGCGCGGCGCGCCTCAGCGCCGCAGGAGGACCGCCGCAGGGAGATCATCGCCCGTCTGAAGGACGAGGGGATCGACAGAGAAACGCTGATGCGCTGGATAAAGGAGATCTACGATCATGATTGAAGTCAAAAATCTGACGAAAAAATTCGGAAAGACCGAGGTGCTGTCAGACGTCAGTCTGACGCTCAACGAGGGCGGCGTCATGGGTCTGGTCGGCGTGAACGGGGCGGGGAAGTCAACGCTTCTGCGCGTGATCTCCGGCGTCTACACGCCGGACGGCGGCTGCGTGACGGTGGACGGCGAACCGCGCGATCCCGACAAAAACGGGAATAAGATCTTCTTTCTGCCGGACGATCCCTATTATGATTATTCGACGAACGCGATGAAACTCTTTGATCTGTATAAAGTGTTCTATCCCCGAATCGACCGGGAGGCGTACGTCAAGGCGGTGAGCGACGCCGGACTGGACCCCAAAAAGCCGCTGCGCGCCTGCTCCAAAGGAATGCGCAGGCAGTTGTTCGCGCTTCTCGCCCTGCAGGTGCGCCCGAAATATCTGCTGCTCGACGAGGCGTTCGACGGGCTGGACGTGCGGGCGCGCGCGCAGTTCGTGCGGGGCCTGGGGGAACTGGCGGACAGGGAAGGGACGGCGGTACTGGTTGCAAGCCATTCCCTGCGGGAACTGTCCGACTTCTGCGACAGTTACGTTCTGATCGACGGCGGAAGGATCGTCTCGGAAGGGGCGCTTGACGAACAGCTTGAAAAACTCTGCCGCTTTTCGCTGGCGTACGATCACGAGATTGGCCGCGCGCTCTTCGCGGGTCTGCCGGTTGTTCATTTTGCGCAGGAGGGACGGTTCGTGCGGCTGCTTCTGAAAGGAAACGCCGACGATATGGAAAAACTGCTTGAAAAGACTTTGCCCGCCGTGATGGAACGGCGCGAGGTGCGTTTTGAAGATCTCTTCATCGGAGAAACCGAGGGAGGAGGGATCGAGCCGTGACGGTCTTTTTTCGGTATTATCTTTACCGGCTGAAAAAGTCGCTGATCCTCTTCGCGGTACTCTCGGGCGCGCTTCTGGTGTGCGAACTGGCAAACGGCGTCGATCTCATCGACTCTTTCATACAGATCCCGGTCATTTTCCGCGATAACCGGATCCTCTCTGCGAATAATGCGATCAGAGAGATCCTCAAATTCTATTTCTTCGCGGCGGCGGCGCTCTCCTTCATCCTTCCGGTCGCGGTGCTTTCCCCGTTCAAAAAAAGCCGTGCGCGCGATCCATTTTACGCGCTGCCCCTCGGCGCGCGCAAAAAGGCGGCGGCGCATCTTCTTGCGGGGTTGACGGTCTATACGGCGCTCTTTGTTGTGTTCGCGCCCTACCATCTGCTGCGTGACGCGGGCGAGATCGGGAAAACCGGCGCGGCGGGCGGGCTGCTTTTCGCCGTCTTTCTCGAATATCTCTGCGGCGTCGGTCTCTATTTCATCAACAGTTTCTTTTTCAGTTTCGCCTCAACGCCCTTCGACGGAGCGGTTGGGATCGTCCTCTGGCACGCCGTCCCCTATGCGCTCGGCGGCTTTATCCGAAGTCTTTTCTTCCTGTTTCCCGATGTAACGGACGGGCTTGTGTCTTTTTTCGGCAACCGCGCGGAGCCAAAACAGTTCCGGTTCTTCTATCCGCTCACGCAGATCTACCGGAACAGCGCCTATTCGCTTTCGGGGATCGACCGCGTTTTGCTCCCGGCGCCCGCGGATCCTTTGTTCTACGGGCTTTTCATCGGCTTTTCGCTCGCGGCGGCGATCCTGTTCTTCATTTTGCTGCCGGCATACAAGACGGAGAACAACGGCTCGGTCAGTTCGTCTTTCATGTCCTACAAAACGCTGATCCCCCTGAACGGACTGCTGTTTGTCGGCGGCTTCCGGTACGGTTTTCGCATTCCGGTGACGCTGATCCTGATGCTCGCGGGGTATGTGATCTACCGGCGCGGTTTCCGGCTGAGGGCGCCGGATATTCTCTGGCTCTGCTGCGCCGTCGCGCTCTCGGCGGTACTCGTCTTCGTTTTGTCACAGCACCCGCTGAAAACGCTCTGACCTGAAAGGAAGGTGATCTTTGGTGTCCCCGACAAAAAAATACTTCCTTTACCGCCTTAAAAACGGCGTTCCCGCGCTGCTCGTCGGCGTCGCCGTCAGTCTGCTCGTCACGCAGACGACGATCGGCGGTGAATTGCCGATGAGTATGGGGATCCGTCCGTATTATTTCACGCTTGTCGGCGTCGGGATCGCACTTTACGCCGCGGCGGTGATCTTTACGGTCATTGAACTTCTGCCCTTTCAGATAAGGCGCGAAGGCGACCTGATGCTGCCCCTCGCGTCGGCGGGAAAACTCTTCATCTGCCGGTACGGAACGGCGCTTTTCCAGTCGTTCTGTACGCTGGCGGTCACTTTCGGATACGTCTTTCTGCGTCTGAAGATCGACGGCGGATACAGCTTTGCTTTTTTTCTTCCGACGGTCGGCGCCTTCGCCGTCTGGATGTTCGTGATCTCGGCGCTGACCGCCCTCGGGTTCCTCGTCGCAAAGGGACTGTTCGACGCGCTGCTGCTGGCGGTACTGTGGCAGTTTATCGGCGCGCTCCCCGCGGCGCTCGGCGCGCGTCTTTCCTTATCGGAGTTGAATACCTGCGCCTTCCTGCCCGCGGCGGTCCTGAAAACCGCCCGGTACTGTACGGGAAAGATCCTTCGTGACCACCGGGAGTATCCGTTTGTCTCCGACAGGATGATCTATCATACCGCAAACGGACTGCTGCCGTCCCTGATCCTTTACGCGGCGCTGGCGGTGTGCGCGCTCGTGTTTCTGTACTTTTTCCTTAATAGGTACCGCGCGGACCGCATAGGCGGACGCTCCGACGGACCGCTTGCCTATCCGTTCCTCGTTCCCTATACCGCGCTGTCGCTCGTCGTGATCAACGAGCCCTATTACGCGATCTCCGGCGGACTGTGGCTGATCGCCGGCTTCGTGATCATGCGGCGGGGCTTCCGGTGGAAGCCGGTAGATCTTGTCGTGCTGTCTCTGACGGCGGGAATATCGCTGTTCACGTATCTGCTCCATATCCTGCGTTAAGAAAGGTCGAAATATGACAAGAAAAGCAAAGATACTGACCGTTTCTCTCTCTCTTTTCGTGATCGCCGCGGCGGGGATCGCCTATGCGCTGCTCTATCACTTCAGAGTGATTCCGCACGGCAAATACGACGCGGAGAAATTCGGGATCGAAACGTATAAAAGCAAAACCGACAAGGACGGCGACGGGATCGACGATCAGACCGATATCCTTCTGTCGGTCAAGGCGTATCTTGATACGAAGCCGCGGTACAAGAGCGCGTATTACGAAAACGGCGGCTGGCCGGACGACGGATACGGCGTCTGCACCGACGTCGTGGCGCGGGGACTGCTGGGCGCGGGGTACGACCTGCAGGAACTGATCGACGCCGACAGAAGGGAGAACCCCCGGCGCTATCAGGCGGACGAGAAACCCGACAGAATGATCGATTTCCGCCGCGTGCGCAACCAACTGCCCTATTTTCAGGGCAGCGCGACCGTCCTGACGACCGACACCTCGAAGATCGAAGAGTGGCAGGGCGGCGATATCGTCGTGTGGCAGGGGCACGTCGGCGTGATCTCCGAGCATCGCAACTATAAGGGCGTGCCCTTCGTCTACCACCACGGCAGCCCGAAACAGACCGAATATGAAGAGGACATTTTAGAGACTTTCGGCGAGATTCTGGGGCATTTCAGGGTGTCATGACGGACTTTGAAGGGAGAGAATTTGAATTTGAAGGGAGAGAATTTGAAAATGAAAAAGAAAACGACGGTTTTCCTCATCCTTATTCTGGCGCTCGGCGTCTTTCTTTCGGGATGCGTCAAAGAATTCTCCGCCAAGACGACGGCGAGCGATTATATCGACGGCAGGCATCCGCCGGCGCTCGATCCCGCAAAGATCGAGAGCGTCGAAATATGGCATCACCCCTACGTCACGGGGAATCTTCTTCAGGGAAGGTTGACCGAAGAGGAGATCGGGGTGTTCGTGCGTCTGTATAACGACGCGACGGTAAAGTGGGCTGTGGGCGAGACGACGCCCGATTTCGGCGTCGTGGTGAAGATACGCGACGGCGCGACGCTGAAGCTGACGGACGACGAGGACGACCTCGATCTGGGAGGCGGTCTGAGGATCGTCAGCGGCGAACTGTACGGTTTTCTTTCGGAATACTTTTCATCGGACCATTGACAAACGGCGCAATCCGTGCTACAATGCGAAAAATGAAACGCGCAAACAAAAAGAGAAAGAGGAATGACGATGAAAAAGATTTTGACCGTACTGCTGGCGCTCCTGACCTTGACGGCGCTGCTGCTGACCGCCGTTTCCTGCGGCGGAAACGAACAGCCGACGACCTCTGCTGCGGAATCTTCCGTTACCGGAGCGTCCCCGGCGGATTCAACGACTGCGTCGGCGCCGAACGATGCGCAGACCGAAACGGCAAAGCCCACAGAAACTCCGACGGTCGAACCCACGCCGACGGTCCCCGCCGGAGCGGATGAAGCATACGCCCTGCTTGCCGCCGCCGGAAAAAAGACCGACGCGCTGCTCGGCTATGAACAGCAGACGGAAATGCAATTCAAGATGAACGTGACGGTGTTCGGTATTCTGCAGAATATGGACGTCACTGTTTCGGCGCTGATAAAAACAGCGAACAACGGCACCGACAAACGGTTGACGGAAGAACGTACGACGACGACGATGATGGGAACGACCGCCGAAAGAACGGTATACATCGATAAGGATTTCGTTTACGTCTGCGATGAAAACGGAACCAAGACCAGATATGCGCAAGACAGCGAGGAAGCGGCCGCGTATAACAAGACTGCGGATTCCGCCACGCTTCCCGAGGATGAAGCGGCGGCGATCGGGCTTCTGAAAAACGTCGCGGTCACGGAGAACGGAGACGGTTCAAAGACGGTAACGGTGAGTATCACTCAGGAACAGTTCGAACAATACTATTGGGATCAGTTCAGCGACATGATCATGGCGATTTCGGAAGGTTCCGAAATGCAATCCATTGCTCTGTCCGACATATCGCTCTCTGTAACGGTTCTTGAAAACGGGTATGTCGGCGCATTCACACTGAATACGAAAATAGCCGTCGATATGATCATGCACATGGAAGGCGACTTGACGATCCCCGCGAAGATCGACGGTGAGATCAGCAGTATCACGACGTACGTCGATCCCGGCAAAGAAGTGTCCGTGACGCTGCCGGATCTTTCCGAATACGAGGAATTCGTCCCGACGCCGACGGTCGAGCCGACCCCGACGGTCGAACCGACCCCGACGGTCGAACCGACGCCGACCGTCGTTCCGACGCCCACGCCGACGCCTACGCCTACGCCCACACAGACCCCGAGCGTGCTTTCCGATGCGCCCAGAGCTCTGATGGACGCCGTCGATAAGACTGCGGCGCTGACCGGATATGAGGTCAAAAAGGAGAACGTGACCGATATGTCGTTTGATCTCTTCGGCGAGACGCAGCGTATGCTGACTACGACGGTGGAGGAGACGCTGATATCCGGCGCCGGAACCGAAGAGCAGAAATCTCAATCGAAGCAAACGCAGTCGAGCGACGGAGAAACGGCGGAACTGACGGTCTACGCCGACAGGGACTTCGTTTACGTCAGCGACGGGAATAACAAAGTCCGGTTTGCGGCTGACAGCGACGTAGCGGCGCAGTTCCTGCCCGATACCGGTTTCCGGAAGAATGAAAAAGACCCGTCCGCCGACGTTTTCAAGGACATGACGGTCACCGAAAACGCTGACGGGACCGTGACCTGTGTGATACGGCTGACGCCCGAACAGTTCTCCGAACTGCTCGGCGAGGATATGCTTTCCGCGCTTTCCGGCGCGGAGCCCGGAAGCGGCGTTGAGATTGAGGACTTGACCTGCTCGGATATCACCGCGACCTTCGTGCTTCTTCAGAGCGGCTACGTCGGATCATATACGGTGAAAATGCATGTGGATATGGTGATGAGTATGGGACTGAAGATCAACGTGTCCTCCGAGTTCACCGGCACGACGACGTACGTCGATCCCGGCAAGGACGTCACGGTGACCTTCCCCGACCTTTCGGACTACGAGGAATACGTTCCCGAAGAACCCGCCGATCCGGCGGATCTCTGAGGGCGCCGTTCAGAACGCAAAAAGCCGTTCCGGAACGCAGAAATACGCTTTTGACTTTCGACGTTTGGCGCGCAAACGCCCTGCCTGCGGAGATGCGGCGGAAAAACCGGCTGAATGAAGGATCACACGTCCTTATATCAGCCGGTTATTTTTGCAGGCGAACGCCGGCGAAACAGACCGCGCGTTTCGTGATAAAAGCGAAAAAACAGTTGACAAAGTCTTTGCTTTCATATATAATATACAAGATACTGTATGAATAACGGAGGACAGAATGACATTTATTTACAAAAACGCCCCTCTGGAAGTGGAGGAGGGCACGTCATTTCTTCAGTTGGCGCAGAGATTTCAGAGCGAATACGACGCGCAGATCATCCTGGCGAAGGTCGGGCAGAAATTCGTGGAACTCAATAAAACCGTTCCCGGAGACAGCACTTTCCCGCACGGAGACCAGTCGCCGAAGGAACTGACGTTCTATACGACAAAGGACCGCGACGGACACCGTACCTACGAGCGCGGCGCGACGATGATGTTCCTGCGCGCCATGACGCACGTTCTGGGCAGGAGGATCGCGTCGCTGCGGCTCGAGTACGCGATCGGGGACGGATTGTACTTCTCTCTGGAACTCAAGGCTCAGCCGGGTGAAGAGAATGAGATCTCCGAGGAGAAACTCGCAGAAGTGAAGGCGACGATGGAGCGTTACGCCCGCGACAACGAGAAGTTCTTCAAGACGAAAATGAACCTCCAGGACGCGATCGACCTCTTCCGCCATCACGGAATGCACGACAAGGAGCGGCTCTTGCACTACCGCCGCACCTCGGTCGTGAACGTCTACCGTCTCGGGAATTATTACGACTATTACTACGGTTATATGCCGCCGTCGACGGGATACGTCAACATCTTCGATATGAGAAAAGTCGAAGGAGGCGTACTTCTGATCCTGCCGCACCACGCGCATCCCGATATGCCGGGCAATCCCGAAATCCCCGTGCAGCTCTTCTCGGTGCGCCGCCGTACCGACGAGTGGTGCGAGGGCATCGGCGTTCCGACGGTCGCGGCGCTCAACGACGCGATCACCCGCGGCGAGGGCAGAAATATCATCCTCGCGTCGGAGGCGTATCAGGAGCACAACATCGGCGAGATCGCCCGCCAGATCAAGGAGGAGAACCGCCGCATCGTGATGATCGCCGGACCTTCCTCCTCCGGCAAGACCTCCTTCTCGCACCGCCTTTCGATCCAGCTCGCGAACGTCGGTCTGCACGCGCACCCGATCGCCTGCGACAATTACTACGTCGAGCGCGGCAAAACGCCGAAGGACGAGAACGGCGAATACGATTTTGAATGCCTGGAGGCGCTGAACATCGAACTGTTCAACGAGCAGATGACCGCCCTTCTGCGCGGCGAGAAGGTCGATCTGCCGACCTTTAATTTCCGCAGCGGTCTGCCCGAATACAACGGCAATTACCTGCGCATCGGCAAGGACGAGGTGCTGGTCATCGAAGGGATCCACGGTTTAAACGACCGTCTGTCCTATGCGATCCGTCCCGAGGACAAATTCAAGATCTATATCAGCGCGATCACTTCGCTGAATATCGACGAGCACAACCGCATCCCCACGACCGACAACCGCGAGATCCGCAGAATGGTGCGCGACGCGCGCACGCGCGGCTTCTCGGCGGCCAGCACGATCTCGCGCTGGCAGTCGGTACGGCACGGGGAAGAGAAGCACATCTTCCCCTTCCAGGAGGACGCGAACGTGATGTTCAATTCTGCGTCGCTCTACGAACTGGCGGTACTCAAGACCTTCGCCGAGCCGCTGCTCTTCGCGATCCCGACAGACGCGCCGGAATATCCCGAGGCAAAGCGCCTGCTCAAGTTCCTTGAGTATTTCCTCGGGCTTTCCTGCGAGGACGTTCCGCGCAATTCGCTTGTGCGCGAGTTCATCGGCGGCAGCATCTTCCCGGTCGGCTGAGAAGAGCGGGGTTTCGTCAGGACGATCCTTTTTTGCGCATAACGCTTGACAAAAGGAAAAAAATGTTGTATAATCCGGATTGTATTAGGGAGTAGCTTGCACGGAAACGTGTAACATATTTCGTCAGTACGGGAGAGAGATTTCCCCGGAATATGTTGTAAGAAGCGAGACTTTTACTGCTTTTTTTGCAGCAAAAGTCTCGCTTTTTGTCGTTATCATGGAGGAAGTACAATGAAAATATTTGCGCTTGTTCTGTTCATCCTGATGTACGGATTCATGATCTTTCTGCCGAAATACCGTCCGTATTACGCGCTGACGGTGGCGGCTGTATTCCTCATTTCAGGCATTCTGCCGATCGGGCAGCTGCTCGGAACGGTGAATTTCAACGTACTCATGATGATCGTCGGCACGATGCTGATCGTGGATTACTTTATCGATTCAAAAATGCCGAATCTGCTCGCGGATAAACTGCTCGATCTTTCAAAGAACGTTATGTGGGTGACGATCTTCATGTCGTTGTTTTCGGGCGTGATCTCGGCGTTTATCGACAACGTCGCGACCGTACTCATGACCGCGCCGGTAGGACTGGCGATCTGCAGAAAGCTGAACATCAATCCGGTGGGGATGATCCTTGCGATCGCCGTTTCCTCCAACCTGCAGGGCGCGGCGACGCTGGTCGGCGATACCACCTCGATCATGCTCGGCGACTATGCGCAGATGAATTTTCTCGATTTCTTCTGGATGCAGGGAAAACCCGGCATTTTCTTCGCCGTTGAGCTGGGCGCGCTTGCGACCGTGCCGATCATGATGTTCCTGTTCAGAAAGAATAAGCAGCCGGTGAAAGCCGACGTTCGCACGAAGGTCAGCGATTATATGCCGACCGTGATGCTCCTTTTGATGGTCGTCGCTCTGATCGTCGCTTCCTTTATCCCCGGTACGCCCGAACTGATCAACGGGATCATCTGTATGGCGGTTGCGCTCCTGACGGTGATTTTCGATCTCATGATGCACAAAAAGATCAAAGCGCCGCTGCGCGCGCTCAAGAATCTTGATATTGAGACGGTCTTATTGCTGCTCGGTCTGTTCGTTGTGATCGGGGGCATCACCGAGGTCGGGATCGTCGGCGATCTTGCCGCGGGAATCACGGCGGTCGGCGGCAGCAACGCCTTCCTTCTTTACACGGTGATCGTCTGGGGCTCTGTACTCATTTCGGCGTTCGTCGACAATATTCCTTACGTGGCGACGATGCTGCCGGTGCTGACGGTGGTCTCGCAGTCCTCGGGGATCCCGGCGCTGCTGCTTTATTTCGGTCTGCTAACCGGCGCGACGCTCGGCGGCAACCTCACGCCCATCGGCGCGTCCGCCAATATCACTGCCGTGGGAATGCTGAAGAAAGAAGGCTATACCGTGCGCTTCAGAGATTTCATGCGCATCGGCGTGCCCTTCACGCTTGCAGCGGTTATGACGGGATATCTGTTTATCTGGATCTTCTGGTCCTGATTTTCGGTATTCCTGCGCCGCGCAGCAAAAAACACAAGCTGATATCCGTTATTCCGGGTGTCGGCTTGTGTTTTTTCAAGAATGATCGCCGCCGTCAGCTCTGCGCGGAAACGCGCTTTTTCAGTTCGTCGAGCAGGGCGCGGCAGCCCCGTTCGATATCGTCCCACGCGGCGTCAAAATCGCCGGTGTACCACGGATCCTCGACGTCGCGTGAGATGCCGGCGAATTCCAGGATCCGCAGGATCTTGCCCTCAGGGTCGCCGCCGAAAAACGACGCCATCCTGCGCACGTTCGAGCGGTCCATGCCGATCAGCAGGTCGTACCGGCCGTAGTCCGCTTTCTCGATCTTCCGCGCGCGTTTTTCGCCGCATCCGATCCCGTGTTCCGCGAGCTTCCTGCGGGCGGGCGGGTAGACCGGACGGCCGGTCTCCTCGTCGCTGACCGCCGCGGAGTCTACGAGAACGCAGCCCGACAGCCCCTCCTTTTCAAGAAGGTCTTTCATAAGGAATTCCGCCATCGGACTGCGGCAGATGTTTCCGTGACAGACGAACAGAACGGCGAAACTCACGGTTTTTCTCCTCCGTCCTCCTCCTTGACGAGCCGCACGGCGATGCGCTCCTCGGGATCGTCGATGCCGTGCGCGGCAAGCGATTTGCTGCAGTTCTCGATGAGGTCGAAATACACGTCCCAGTACTGAGGCGTTTCGCACCAGGCGCGGACGGTGAAGATATAGGTGTCGTCGTCCACCGCCGTCAGCCGCGCGAAGGGCGAAGGCTCGGAGAGCACGCCCGCGGTGCCGGCGCAGGCTTCAAGCAGCACTTTCTTGACCAGTTCCTGATCGATGTCGTTGGTGATCTTGAAATCCTGGTCGATACGGCGCTTGTCCTTGGCTGTGAAGTTGGTGACGTTGGAACTCATGAGGTCGCCGTTGGGGACCATGATCAGTTTATTGTCGAGCGTGAGGATCTTCGTATAGAAGATGCTGATGTCCTCCACAAACCCCTCGGCGCCCGTCGATTCAACGTAGTCGCCGATCCTGAAGGGCTTGAAGATCAGGATCATGAAGCCGCCCGCGAGGTTGGACAGCGCGCCCTGGAACGCCAGCCCCAGCGCAAGACCGCCCGAGGCGACGAGCGCGGCGACGCTGGTCATCGGCACGCCCAGTATTTCGATGATCCCGACGAGCAGGATGAGATAGAGTAAGATCTTGACGACCTTCAGGATGATCACCTTGACGATCTTGTCCCAGGCGCTCTTTTCAAGCGCTTTCCTTACGATCCTGCCGATCGCTTTGATAACGATCAGCCCGACGATCAGGGTGACGAGCGCCAGAACGATCTTTCCGCCGTAAGTCGCGCCGATCTCAACGACCTTATTCCAGAATTCTTGCATTTCCCGCGCCCTCCCGGCAGTAAATTACATATCCCTTGTGACGATGACGTCGGCGCCGCATCCGAAGACGTTCTTTATCACAACGTCGCCGGTTTTTACGGGCGAGACCAGCGTGTGCTCCTTGAGCAGCGCGACGAGCTCCTTCATTTTTCCTTTCGGGACCGGCGCGGTCGTGCGCACCGGACAGCGCGCAAGGAAGGACCCGGAGATCGCCACGGTAGAGGTGACGGTGCGCTTGGGATCGGTCATTTCGTTCTGCGCGTAGACGACGCCGCGCGGACAGCCGTTGCCCCTGACCGTAAGAGTAGTTTCATCCACCTGAAGGTGACATCCCTTCGGGCAGGTGATGCAGATCATTTCTTTCACGTCTTACCGCCTCACTTTCATTCTTTGATCGCGACGGTCACCGCGGTCTCGTTCTTCAGAAGCACTCTCGGAATGACGATCTTCTCCATTTCGCCGGGCGCCATGTGCGCGCGCTTGTAGGAGCAGAGCGTCTTTTCTTTGCCCTGCACCTCGATCGTGACGTTTTCCATGACCTTGTTCACGCGGAAGGAGACCGATACCGCTTTTTCGTTTTCGCTGTCGCGGATATACTGCGGTACGGTGTAGGAGACGGCGTTGCCGGTCAGGACCGATACGGCGCTCTCTCCGGGCAGTTTCCCGAAGATGCGGTCGGCGGCGGCGGAACCCGCGCGCGCGGCTTCCTCGGACACGAAGTCGACCAGATCGTGAACGTGTACGACGTTGCCGCAGGCGAAAACGCCGGGCAGGGAAGTCTCCATATTGTCGAAGACGACCGGACCGTTCGTTTTTGAGATCGTGATGCCCGCCTGCCTTGTGAGTTCGTTTTCGGGGATCAGCCCGACCGAGAGGAGCAGGGTGTCGCAGTCGAAATCCATTTCGGTCCCGGGGATCGGCATACGCCGGTCGTCGACTTTCATGACGGTCACGCCGGTCAGCCGTTTGTCGCCGCGGATGTCGGTGACGGTGTGCGAGAGGTAGAGCGGGATATCAAAATCGTGCAGGCACTGGACGATGTTGCGGTTCAGTCCTCCCGAATAGGGCATGACTTCGACGCACGCCAGCACCTTCGCGCCCTCCAGAGTCATGCGGCGCGCCATGATCAGCCCGATGTCTCCCGAGCCTAAGATCACCACGCGCTTGCCGCACAGCCAGCCCTCCATATTGAGGTAGCGCTGCGCCGCGCCCGCCGTAAAAACGCCCGAGGGACGCTTGCCGGGGATCGAGATGGCGCCGCGGGTGCGTTCCCTGCAGCCCATGGCGAGCACGATCGCCTTCGCCTGCAGTTCGACGTAGCCGCGCGCGGCGCTCACCGCGCAGACCGTGCGGTCGGGGCGCAGCTCGAGCACCATCGTGTCGGAATACACTTCGACGCCCGTATCCTTCAGCATGGCGATATATCTTCCGGCGTATTCGGGACCGGACAGTTCTTCGCCGAAGCGGTGGAGCCCGAAGCCGTTGTGGATGCACTGATTGAGGATCCCGCCGAGTTTTGCGTCGCGCTCGATGATGAGAATGTCGCGCACGCCTTTTTCGTACGCCGCGTATGCGGCGGCAAGCCCCGCGGGACCGCCTCCGATGATGATCAGATCACGCATGACGGCACCTCCTTACAGCTTCTCCGACAGGATATAACTGCCGGTCTTGTCCTTGAGTACGTCCTTCATTTCCACGCCGCTTTCGCGCGCGAGGATCTCCACGACGCGCGGTCCGCAGAAGCCGCCCTGGCATCTGCCCATACCGGCGTTCGTGCGGCGCTTCACGCCGTCGACGGTGCGTGCGGGGATCTCCGTGCGGGTCGACGCGACGATCTCGCCCTCGGTGACGGTCTCGCAGCGGCAGATCACTCTGCCGTAGCGCGGATCGCGGGCGATCAGACTGTTCTTTTCCTCGCTTGACAGCTCCTTGAAACGGACGACCTTCCGCCCGTCGACGAAGCCGGCGCGCGGGTTCAGCGCCAGTCCGTCTTTCTCTAACAGTTCGGCGAGGTATTCGCCGATCGCAGGCGCGGCGGTCAGCCCCGGCGACTTGATGCCCGCGGCGTCCAGCCAGCCCTTCTCCCCGAAGGAGATGATGAAGCCGCCCGCGGAATTGTTGGCGCGCACGCCCGCAAAATTGCGGATCTGCGCCCGGTAATCGACAGCCGAAGTCGTTTTGGCGGCGGCGCGCTTGATGAAGGCGAGCTGCTGTGCGGTCGTCGAGGTGTCGTCGGGATCGGGGACGTTGACGGCGTCGGGTCCGACGATCAGATTGCCGTGAACGGTCGGCGAGACCAGAACGCCCTTGCCGACCTTTGAAGGGCACTGGAAGAGGGTGTGCGTGAATTTCGCCCCCTCGGATTTGTCCAGCAGGAAATACTGTCCCTTGCAGGGGATGATATCGAAGGTGTGCGGGCACGCCATGTCGTGGACTTCTCCCGAATGCACGCCCGCGCAGTTGACGACGTAACGCGCTTCAAGATCGCCGCGGTTCGTACGGATGATCCAGCCCTCTTCGCTTTTCTTTGCGCCGGTGACCTCGGTTTCGAGAAACAGTCCGGTACCGTTGCGCACGGCGACTTCCGCCATGGCGAGCGCGTAGTCCCAGGGCGAAACGATGCCGGCGGACGGGGCGTAAAGCGCCTTGCGCGCGTCCGGCGTCAGATTCGGTTCCATTTCGTGCAGTTCGTCATATCCGACGACGCGCAGTCCGGGCACGCCGTTGGCGACGCCGCGCGCGTAGAGCCGGTCGATCGCGGCGTCTTCCTCGGGCGAGAAGGAGATGACGAGCGAGCCGTTCTTTTTATAGGGAACGTCAAGCCGGCGGCAGAGTTCCTCCGCCATCGCGCAGCCTCTGACGTTGAGCAGCGCGTCAAGCGTCCCCTCCTCGGGATCGAAGCCCGCGTGGATGATCGCGCTGTTGGCGCGCGAAGCGCCCATGGCGACGTCGTTTTCCTTTTCGATCACGGCGACGCGCAGATCGTATCTTGATAGTGCGTACGCGGCGGCGGCGCCTACAACGCCGCAGCCGATGATGAGAACGTCATACATCTGTTCTGATCCTTTCTTCTGTGAAGCGAAACGCCGCGGGCGTTCAGTTCGCCGGATCTTCGCCCGCCGGTCTGTTCAGAAACGCGTCGAAGTTGTCGATGATGAAGTGCTGTGCCTGCAGTCCGTAAACGGTGGCGGTATAGGTCCCGCTCACGCCGCTGCGTTCGACGGTCGTGATGCCGATCGCGGCGCCTTCGGGCGTGGGCTTCTTGCAGGGCTTTCCGAATTCATTGAGCGCGCTCTCGAGAAATCCGTGGTCGGTCAGCCATCCGGTGATGACGCGGAAGGACAGGGGTCTGACGTTCTGTTCGTCGTTCAGACCGTTGATCCTGCGGACGATCTCGGTGACCGGCAGGGGGGATTCGCTGAAGGGGAACGCCGAAAGCTGCTCCGCCGTGATCGAGAAGGGCTGCTTTATCGGCTTTATTTCCCGCGGCTTGCGCTCGCGCGGCGCGGTCCCGCCGTTCGCGATGACTTTTTCAAGGACGCCCGACACAAAAAAGAGGCATCTGGAAATGCGGACGTTGTTGATGAGATCTCCGTCCTTTACCGGCGTGTCCGTCAGCGGATCGATGCCGTTCGCCATTTTGTCGATATACTTTTTCGCGTGTACCATAACTTCATATTCGGTCATAACTTTTTCTCTCACTTTCATTTTCATTTATAAATAAACGTTGTGATTGTATTATATCCCCTTCCGGGCGATTTGTCAATACTCGCTTTTCACGCTTTTTCCCGCGCTTTTTGCGCGGAGTTGACAAAAAGGAGAAAGTGATGTATAATAGCCGGCGGATAACGACAAAAAGGGGAAAACGGAATATGTTCGATCCGAAAACGCACAGGTATCCCTATCCGAAAGACACTTCCGCGCACTATCTCGTCGTAAAGAAGGATAACGGTACGGTCTTCGACCGGAATTATCCCTACGTTGACCGCTCGAAGGGTATGCGCTTCAAACAGGCGTTGACGCGCCTGCTTCTCGACGTCTTCGCTTTTCACGTCGCCCGGGTCCGTCTGGGTCTGCGCGTGAAGGGCAGGGAAAACCTGAAAAAGCACCGGGAGGCGCTGCGGAACGGCGCCGTTTCCTGCAGCAATCACGTGCATCTCTGGGATTTCATCGCCGTGATGTACGCGCTGCGTCCGCACAAGCCCTACGTGATGATCTGGGATAAGAACGTCAGGGGAGAGAACGGAACGCTGATGCGGCTCGTGCGCGGCATTCCGATCCCGCAGGACGACGTGCACGCGACCGCCGCCATGGCGAAGGACGTCGCGCGGGTGCTCGACGGCGGCTTCGTCCACGTTTACGGAGAGGGCAGTATGTGGGAGTACTATCAGCCCATCCGTCCCTTCAAGGACGGTTTCGCCTATTTTGCCGTCAGGAATGGCAAACCGGTCCTGCCGCTGGCGTTCTCCTACCGGCGCCCCGGCTGGATCCGCAGAAAGATCTTCCGTCAGATCGCGCTCTTTACGCTGACGGTCGGCGAACCGATCTTCCCGGACGGGACGCTGAGACACGACGACAGGATAAAGGATCTGATCGTGCGCACGCACGACGCGGTCTGCCGGCTCGCGGGCATCGATCCCGGGGAAAACGTCTATCCGCCGGTATACGACCGTTCGGAGAGAGTGGACTATTACGATCAGAGCGACGACGGGGATGCGTGATATGACCTACGTGGAATTCTTTGACAAGGATATGCTGCATAACGTCTGTTCCTCGCTTTACTGTCCGCCGGACAGGATCTGCTTTGCGGGCGGCAATCCCGAACAGATGAACGCCTTTGCCGCGAGATACTGCGCTGTGATGAACGAGCGGTTCGGCAAACGCTATGAAAAGGATAAAAATCTCTTCTTATGCCGGCTCAACCCCAGGGACGGCGTCAAGAGGATCGTGAGCAGGATAAAAATGGAGATCCTCGACCGGTGGGACGACTGCGTTTTCGACATCACGGGCGGCAGCGAAGTGTATCTGATCGCCTTAGGAATGATCGCCGCAGAGAGAAAGGCGGAGGGCAGGACGGTTCAGATGCAGAAGTTCCGCTTTGAGAAGAACAGCATCAGGGATATCGACCAGCAGCAGAACGAACTGATCGGCAAGGTGATGGCGCCCGGTCTGACCGTGGAACAGTTGATTCGCATTTACGGCGGAAGGGTCGTCTACAGCGGGGAACGGGAAAACGCCACGCACGTCTGGAACTGGACGGAGGACTTCAAAAGAAGCGTCGACTCGATGTGGAGCGTCTGCAGGCGGGATCCCGAACTGTGGAACAGACAGATCGCGATCGCCAAGGAGGGGATGCGCCTGTCGCCGCGGGAGGTGTTCATCGCCACGGGCTGCACGGAGCCCGACCGGGAGAAGCGGGCGCGGGCGGAGCGGTACGACGCGGGCTTCTGGACGGCGCTGCGGGACGAAGGGCTCTTAGAGATCTCGGCGTACCTGCACGGCGCGGCGCTGCGCTTTAAGGACGAGCAGATCTGCCGCTGTCTGACAGAGCAGGGCAAGGTCCTGGAATTAAAGATCTGCCTGTCGGCGATGCGCGCCGAAAAAGAGAGCGGCGGCAGGATCTACGAAAACGTCCTGTGCGGCGTATACATCGACTGGGACGGAATACTGCAGGAGCGCGCGCGCCTTGACACGTCGAACGAGGTGGACGCCGTGCTCATGCACGGGCTGATCCCGGTGTTCGTTTCCTGCAAGAACGGCGCCGTTGACGGCGACGAACTGTATAAACTCTCGACGGTAGCCCGCCGTTTCGGCGGTGCTGAGGGGAAGAAGGTACTCGCGGCTTCGCTCGTGCGCGACAAGGAGGAGGAAACGGCGCTGATGATCCGCGCGAGGGTATGGGCGTCAAGGTGCTGGATGCGAACGATCTTTCGATCGCGAGCGCCGGATACGACCGCGGAGACAGGGAGGCGGACGGGATCCTGAACGCGGCTGTCGCCGCTCTTTGGCGCTGACGGCTTTGACTTTCCGGAGGAAGGCAAATAACCGGCGCACAGACCGCGTTTTGCGGTCTGTGCGCCGGTTATTTGCCCTCCGGCGGCGGCGCGCGGGGCTTATTCTGCGGTCTTCCGGCGGTTTTCGACGATTATCGGCAATTTTTCAGCATTTTTATTTTGAAATCATGTTGACAATTCGCCGCAAAACTGGTATAATCAATTCTGTAGATTTATCCTCAGGCATGCAAATACCGCGTTATCGCCGGTATGCGGCGGCGGCGCGCACATCAAAAACGGAGACGGAGAATATGGATAATGGTAAGAAAGCGCTGAAAGTGCTGAAAGTCATCGGAAACGTGCTGATATGGATCTTCGTGGTTTTCGCGGTCGTGATCACCGTTCTGGTATTCGCGTCGCAGAACGACGCGGACGGCGTTCCCTCTCTGGGCGGAAAGAGCGTGATCAACGTTCTGACAAACTCTATGGAGCCGACCATCAATACCGGCGATATCATCATCGGTCAGCGTCTGATCGGTGACGAAGAGAAGCAGGGACTGAAGGTCGACGACGTCGTGACGTTCAAATTCCAGAAGGAAGGCCGCACGGAATTCAACACGCACCGCATCATTGAAGTGCGCACCGATTCCACGGGCGCGGTATCGCAGTACATCACCAAGGGCGATAACACGGAAGCCAACGTCGCGAACGTGACGGAGACCGTTTCCTACCGCGACGTCGTCGCGGTCTGGACGGGTACGCGGTTCGCAAAACTGGGGACGTTTCTGAATTTCCTCCAGACCAGCACGGGCTTCCTCGTGGTCATCGTGATCCCGCTGGTCCTGTTCTTCCTCTATGAACTCTTCCGTTTCTTCATGGCGCTCAGATCGGTGAGAAAGTCCGGCAAGAAGGAGATCACCGCAGCCGACGAAGAGGAGATCAAGAGAAAGGCGATCGAAGAGTATCTGCGTCAGCAGGAAGCCGAAAAGAAGGCGAAGGAAGCAGAGCAGCAGCCCTCCGGCGCGGAGAACGCCGGCAGTGAAGCGGGCGCTGCCGACTGCGAAGCCGGCGTCGACGGGGATGCCGCGGGCGAAGCCGGAGACGGCTCGGGCGGCGACGCGGGCGGCGACGCGGATTGACGCCGAGACGGTCCGACTGAACGAATAATCATCTGCCTCCCGAAAGATCAGGAGCAACAAGCCGATCGACGGGAGGTATTTTTTGAAGCGCGCATACGGGAGCCCCGCGCGGAAGGAGTACTATGGACGCATATCTGAGTTGGTTTTTTGCATTTGCCATGAAGATGTTCAACGGCATCTGGATGATCATCAAGAATATCTTTCTGGGGATCGTGCAGATCTTTGACTTCCCGGGCTATATCGATCAACTGTCGCAGTATAAGAACAATTTCGGCGTGATCGGATGGATCCTCTGCATCCTCAGTTTCATCATCGTGTACGCGGTGTGGGCGATCCTGATCTTCATGCTGATACTTCTCATCCGCAAATACATCCGTCACAGAAGAACGCTGGTCGGCAACGAGGACCTGCTCGAGGAGATCGCGGATCTGCACAGGGACGTGCTGCGTCTGACCAAGGAAAAAGAGCGCATCATGGCGATGAAGGTCGGTCAGAGCGGTCTGACCATGGAGCAGATCAATATGATGTTCCAGGATCAGAACGAGGAAGAACGTCCCGCCGTGACCGCGGCGGCGGAAACGACGACGCCCGCCGCGACCGACAATCCGAACGCCCAGCCCGCAAACGCGCTCGCCTCAAAACGGTTCTTCCGTCTTTCCGGCGTCGACGACAAATACGAGTATTATAAGGCGCCGCCCTACGACAACAATCTCACGCTTGAGGAACTCTGCGACGACCTGCGCAATTTCGCCTGCAGCAGGATGCGCCTCTTCTATGAGGTCAAGACCATCCGCCTGATGTTCGCGGGTCTCGCGTCGACCAAACTGATCATTCTTCAGGGTATTTCCGGTACCGGTAAGACGTCGCTTCCCTATATGATGGGGAAATACTTCCAGAACGACGCGACCATCGCGTCGGTGCAGCCGTCCTGGAGAGACCGCAACGAGCTGTTCGGCTTCTTCAACGAATTCACCAAGAAGTTCAACGAGACGGAAGTGCTGAAGCGTATCTATGAGGCGACCTACAACGACGACATCAACATCATCGTGCTCGACGAGATGAACATCGCGCGCGTCGAGTACTATTTCGCCGAGATGCTGTCGATCCTTGAAATGCCCGATCCCTCGGAATGGAATATCGAACTCGTCCCGTCCGCATGGGACGGCGACCCGATCAAGCTCGACGAGGGCAAACTGCGCATCCCGCAGAACGTTTGGTACATCGGTACGGCGAACAACGACGACTCGACCTTCGCGATCTCCGATAAGGTCTACGACCGTGCGCTGGTCATCAATCTCGACAAGAAGGGCGTTCCCTTCGATGCGCCGCTGACGACGCCCAAGCGCATCAGCTATTCACACGTCGAGGAAATGTACAATCAGGCGATCATCGATCATCCCGTCAGCCAGGATACGCTTGACAACGTCGCAAGACTCGATAACTACGTCATCGATCACTTCCGCGTGGCGTTCGGTAACCGTATCATCAAGCAGCTCAATATCTTCGTGCCGGTATACGTCGCCTGCGGCGGCACCGAGCTTGACGGACTCGATTATCTGCTTGCGACCAAGGTCTTCAGAAAATTCGAATCCCTCAACCTCGGCCTGATCAGGGACGAGATCAGGGGTCTGATCACCTATATGGATAAGTTGTTCGGCAAGAACGTCATGAAGGAGTGCTACGCATATCTTGAACGTCTGCAGAAGATGTTCTGACGCACCGGTCTTTGGCGGCAGCCGGGTAAAGATTTTATACGGAAAGGAGAAACGAAATGAACGGACCGCATAATGAAGACGAATATAAGTTGATACAGGGCACGGGCGCGGGCGCGGGCACTTCGGTTTCTCCGACCGGCATCGACGAAAAAGACGACGTCGCGGACGACGGCAGCCGGACGTCCCCGACCGCCGGGGAGCAGATGGTCATCGTCAACCCGATCGGGAAGGGCGACGTCGGCTACACGGCGTTCGTCGGCGATATGACGGTATCGCCCGACGAGGATGAGGACGACGGTCTGACGCCGGAGGAGCGCGAAGCGCTCGAACGGCTGAACGCGCCAACGGTCGAACGCGACGAGTTTTCTGTCGGCGAGGACATCAACGAGGAACTCGGCGAGATCGACGGGCAGGCGGCGGAATTCTACGCCGCGATCGGCAAAAGTTATCTTTCCTATCCCGAAACGCTCGCCGAAATGCAGGACGGCGATTTCACGCTTGAACTGCGCAAACGCTATATGCTCAAGGCGATCGACGAAGAGTGGATCAAGGCGATCGAGGACCACCTGACGGCGCTGGATACCATTATCCGGTCGCCGACGCGCTTCATCGAACAGAACGAGCAGCTGCTCCCGATCGAACTCTCCAGACGGATCAACAACCGTTCGATCCAGCATCTCTGTCAGCATACCAACCTTATCAACAAGGTCGAAGGGGACGAGATCACGCCCTCGAAGATCCTGAACGTCTTCAACGACGAGACGATGCTGACCTATGAAAACAAATTCATCAACACCCTCGTCAACCGTCTGTATTTCTTCATCGCCAAGCGCTATCAGGCGGCGGTGAAGAGCGGAAAAGACGAGAAATGCACCATGCTCTCCTTCGGCGGCAGGTTCACGAGCGGCAAGGTCAAGGGCAAGGTGAACATCAATCTCGAACTTTCTGAGGAACCCGAAGAGAACGTTCAGCTCAAAAACTACTATTTCACGACCGAGCTCTGGTTCCGCGTCGAACGTCTTCTCAAGATCGTTCAGGGCTATATGTCCTCGGATTTCGTGACCTCGATGGGCAAGGCGTACATCCGTCCGCCCGTCATGCGCACCAACGCGATCCTGAAGAACAAGAATATGCGCCAGTGTCTCGAACTCTGGGAATTCGTCGAGAGTTATGAGAACGTCGGCTATGAGATGCTCATTCAGGAGGACAAGGAGGACGTGCGCGAGGAGTATAAGCGCCGGCTGTATAACGACGCCGCGCTCCAGTTCCTGATCTTCCGTTATCAGATCAAAAATGATTTCGACGCCGAGCAGATGCTTTCCGCCGCGTCGACCGACGAGCCGCTCTCGCCCAAGATCGTGTCGAAGATCGAGCCGTTCAAGGCGAGTGAATTCAACGTTTTCGACTCGATCTATCAGCGTATGGTCCCCGCGAAGGATCTGCATACGCCGACGCCCGCGGAATCCTCTGCGGATATCGAGAACGCCATCGACGTTGCTTTGGCGGCGTCCGAGATCTACGAGGAGCAGAAGCGCGCGGAGATCGCGCGCCGTAAAGCCGAGGAGGAGCGCCGCAGAGCCGAAGAGGAGAGAAAGCGCCTCGAAGAGGAAGAGAGAAAACGGCGCGAAGAGGAAGAGAGAAAGCGCCGCGAAGAGGAAGAGCGCAAAGCCGAGGAAGCCCGCCTGGCGGCGGAAGCCGAGGCGAAGCGTCTTGCCGAAGAAGAGGCCGCCCGCCTGGCGGCGGAGGAAGAAGCCCGCCGGATCCGCGAAGAGGAAGAAGCAAGGATCCTAAGGGAGGAAGAAGCGCGCCTCGCCGAGGAAGAGCGTCAGAAAAAGGAAGAGGAAGAACGGCGCGCTTCCGAGATCGCCGCACGGATCGCCGCCGCGGAAGAGAAACGCCGCGCGGAGGAGGAAGCGAAAAGAAAACTGGAGGAGGAAGCAAAGAAGGAAGCGGAAGAACTCGGGATCCGCGACCGCAAGCTTCCCCGGAAAAAGAAAAAGAAGGTCCGCCGCGCCGCCGAAACGAAAGCGGAGGGCGAGGGCGTCGAGCTCGCCGAGACCTTCAACTACGTTGAGTATATGAGGTACCTGAAAAAGTGAGCGAAAAGAAAACGCGCAGCGTGAAAAGGACGGTGTCCAATATCGTGATCGGCGTGATCCTCGGTCTGTCGGTCCTGCTGGTCGCCGTGCTGTTCATCAACAAGGCGAAGAGCAAGCCGACGTTCATCTTCGGCAGATCGATCGCCTGGATCATCACCGACAGTATGGAGGACACGATCCCCGCGCAGACCTTCATTTTCATTGAGGAAGTGAAGGCGGACGACGTTTCGGTCGGAGACGTGATCATCTTCCGGTCGGAAAATCCCGCCCTGCAGGGCGGTTACAACACGCACCGCGTCGTTTCGATCAACGAGGACCGGTCGGTCTTCACGACCAAAGGGGATCACAATCTCGCCGACGACGGTCAGTATTCCGCCAAAGCGGAGAACATCGTCGGAAGGTATATCCGGAACCTGCCCGTGCTCACGGCGCTCATGCGCTTCTTCTCGAGTCCCGTCGGCTTCATCCTGCTGATCCTGTTCGTCATCGCCCTGACGGTCTGTATGTTCATTCCGGACATCAAGAAGTATCTCAGAAAGAGCGATGAAGAGGAAAAGGCGAAAAAGGAAGAGGAAAAGCGCCGTCTGATCGAAGAGGAGATCGAGCGGCTCAAAAAGGGTGAATAACGCGCCGGACAAAGACCGCGCGCATTCATTGAAAGGAGGACTGCCGTTTGAACAAGTTTATCCGCAAGCACTATAAGGAAATATTCGTTTCGATCGCCGCCGTCCTTTCGGTGATCCTGATCTGCTGCGCGCTCATGCTGATCGACAATTTTTCCACCGGTCTTTATAAGCAGGCGGTGGACGCCGTCGATCACTATTCGGAATCCTATCAGGAGCTGCTCGGCGAAACGACCGACCTCTACGTCGCGAAGGCGCAGGAGATCGTCGACAATATGCCCTCCGACCGCGTCGGCGCCGTCGGATACGTCAGTTCCCTCAAGGACGATCCGCAGAACAACATCATCGCCTTTATGCGCTTCTACATAAAGGGACAGGAATACGACGCGGAAAACGCGCTGCCTACCGATATTTCCGCGGCGAACGAGCGGCTCCGTTCGCTTGTCGCCTCCAATACGCTCGGATGTACCGGCTTCTATGACGATCCGATCTCCAGTTACCGGGTGTTCGGCATTCACGTCCCCATGAAGGGGCGCAGCGGCAGCATTGAGTCGGTCTGCGTCTACTTTCAGCATGAAGCGGTCCTGTCGACCTTAAAGGAGCTTTACGCCAATCTGCACGCGAAGTCCGACGCCGATTATCTTTACGTCTGCGCGCAGCCCGACGAGGTGATCGCGGTGCTGGAGGGCGGAGAGATCCCGCTGGTCAAGGGGGAGATCGCCCTTCACGACAAGATCTTCACGACCCTGCGCACCGCGACCGACAAATCGACGGTCGACGCGGTGGAGACGGGCATCGAGAGCGGCATCGCGCTCGAGGTGCAGATCAACGGGACGCGTTACGTCGTCTGCGCAAAGCCGACGCGCTACGCCGGCAGCAGTTTCTACTTTGTCAGTATCTACAATTCCTATAACGTTTACGCGGAGGGCCACGCGCTGGCAAGCGCTCTGGGCGCCATCATCGTCGTGGTGGTCCTGATCATCATCGGTCTTGCGGTATATATCCTGCTCGTCCGGTTCCGCCTTGCGAAAAAGGTCGACGCGTACGACAAGGAAGACCCGATCTACGGATGCCCGACGTTCAGTTATTTCTCCGAGAAGGCGGAGCAACTGCTTGAGAAGAACAAGGTCACGAAGTATGCGATCGTCTATACCGAGATCGCGCACTTCAGTTATATCGATGAGAACTTCGGCAGCGAGGTCGCGCACGAAACGCTGAAATATCTGGTCAAGATCTACAACAATTCGATGCTCGAAGAAGAGGTCTTTGCGCGCATCAACGACGACCACTTCGCCCTGATGCTCCATTTCACCACCATGGAGGAGCTGCAGAGCAGACTGAAAGTCATCACCTCGATCGCATACCACTGTCCCGCGCTCAAACAGCATGAGTATTACCTGCGGCTCAACATCGGTATCTGCTGCGTCAACCGCGAGGAGAACAACAGCATCCAGAAGATGCTCGATCGCGCGATCGTCGCGCGCCGCGTGAATATCGGCGACCAGCCGGGCGGCAATATCCGCATTTACAGCGAGGAAGTGCACGAAAGCTTCATGCACGAGGCGGAGATCGAAGCGAAGATGGAAGCGGCGCTGCGCAACGGCGAATTCAAGATGTTCTATCAGCCGAAGTACAACGTCGAGCGCAACCGTCCCGACGGATGCGAGGCGCTGGTACGCTGGTACGACGCCGAGAACAACCGCTTCCGCCCGCCGTCCGAATTCCTGCCGCTCTTTGAATCCAACGGCTTCATTTCCAACCTTGACCGCTACGTGATGGCGGAGGTCTGCAAGTTCATTCAGGAATCGATCTCGCGCGGATACCGCATGATCCCGATCTCCGTCAACGTTTCGCGTGTGACCGCGAGCAAAGAGGGATTTCTGGAATACTATATCGACACCAAGAAGCGGTACGGCATCAGAGACCGCTTCCTGACGATCGAGTTCACCGAATCCTTTGCGTACGAGAACTACGACGTCATCAGCAAGATCGTTTCAAAATTCCATCAGAACGGCTTTGAATGCTCGATCGACGACTTCGGCTCGGGCTTCTCCTCCTACAACATCCTTAAGGAACTGCCGATGGACGAGATCAAACTCGACCGCTTCTTCATCAAGCCGGGTATCTCGAGAGAACGCGACGACTGCCTGCTGAAATCGATCATCACGCTCGCCAAGGAAATGAACATGAAGGTCACACAGGAGGGCGTTGAGACCGTTGAGGACCTCAAGCGCCTCAAGGAATTCGGCTGCGACGTCATTCAGGGGTATATCTACGCCAAGCCGATGGCGGCGACCGACTTCTTGGAATTTATCCGTTCCGGCGGATCGATCCATATCGTTTAACAGTCACAGGGTCTGTTCATTTGCGGAAAGTGAACAGACCCGTCTTTTTTGCCGGTCCGGCTTGCCGCCCGCCGCGCTCCTGCAAGGAGAAGCGTAAGCGTATCGGCACGTGCGGCATTTTTTCGGCGCTGACGGCTTTTTTTGCTTGCTTTTGGCACAGCGATATGATATAATATACTAAATAAACGGTTAACGCTTAAAATAGTTTGTGCGTTTGACGGAAAGGTTAAAAAGAATGATGAAAAAAAGGAAAACCGCGGGATCGCTCAGGATCCTGCCGCTGCTGCTTGCGGCGGCGATGATTTTTGCCGTTCTTCCGATCGTCTCTTCGGCGTCGTCGAAGTACGATCTGAACGGCGACGGCGTCGCGTCGATCGAGGACGTCACGACTCTGCTTGACGCTCTTGCGATCGGAACGGACGCGAAGGAATACGACCTGAACGGCGACGCGGCCGTGTCGATCGAGGACGTCACAACGCTGCTCGACGCATTGAGCACCGGGATCGCCGGGGAGGAAGAGGCGGTATCGGACGTCCTCAACAACGGGAATACATACGGAAAGACCGGAACGTCCTATGAGAGCTGGACGGCGTCCGGCGCGTCCGGCGCGGTCTACACGGGACAGTCCGCGGGCTCGCAGGGAACGATCCAACTCCGCAGCAAAGACAGCAGCAGCGGGATCGTCACCACGGTCAGCGGCGGCGAATTCACCGGGATCCGGGTGACCTTCAACGGTACGACGACGGTCGGTAGGATCGTGGACGTTTACGCGAAAAAGACGGCGTATTCCTTGCCCGCGGATCTTTATACCGATCAGAAGGGCGTGAAGATCGGTTCGCTGACCTACGACGGGACCAATAAAGTCATGACGCTGCCCGTTCCCGAAGGATACGGGTTCGTCGGCGTGCGCTCCAACAGCGGCGCGCTGTATCTGGATGAGATCGTTTTCACCTGGAACGGCGAGACCGATCCCGACGTCCCGCCGCAGCCGACCTACGAAACGCCCGAGGAGATCGTGAACGGTCTGTATGAACTGGGTTACAACGCGGTGCTGCCCGGCGGTCCCTACACGCTGACCGGCGTCGTCACGGCGGTCCCTACGCCCTATAACGCGGAATACGGAAACGTTACGGTGACGATCGTGGTGAACGGTATGACCGACAAGCCGATCGACTGCTTCCGTCTGGAGGGCGAGGGCGTCGAGGACGTTGACGTGGATGATACCGTGACCGTCACGGGCGAACTCAAGCATTACTATACGAGCAAGACCGAAGCGTACGAATTCATCCAGGGCTGCACGCTCGACGAACTGGTCAAAGCCGAACTCGGCCCCGCGCCCGCCACGGTCGTGGAGGAGCAGGTCGACTATCCGGTGATCGATACGCTGTGGGAAAATATACCGCAGCTCGCGCCGGGCGTCAAATCAACGGGAGACGTCGAAGTGCTGGTCATTCCCGTGGGCTTTACCAACACCGATGCGAAATACACGAACGCCGCGGTGAAGGATAAATTGAACAAGGCGTTCAACGGAACGAAGGAAGATACCGGATGGTACTCGCTTTCCGGGTACTATCGCGAAGTGTCCTTCGGACAGTTGAACATTCATGCGACGGTCGCCGATATTTACAACACCGGAAAAGCGTACGATTTGAAGAGGGGCAAACCCGGAGCTGACGACTATGCTTATCTTGAGGCCTCGCTTAAAGCGTACGACGGCGTTTACGACTATTCGGACTTTGACGCGGACGGCGACGGCTGCATCGACTGCGTCTATCTGGTCTATCTTGCGCCCTACTCGACCTCGGAGGGGGATTCCGATCTCTGGTGGGCGTATACAAGTTATTTCTCGGAGGACGAGGAGACCAAACTGGACGGCAAGAGCATCTTCTGGTATATGTGGTTCAGCATAGAATTCTTTGACGAACCGATCTACAACGACGATGACGTTGTGGACGACCTCGGCGTGACGATCAACTGCGAGACGGTCATCCACGAGACAGGCCACGCGCTGGGACTGGACGACTATTACGATTACAAATACGGCATACAGCCGGGGCTCGGCGGACTGGTCATGATGGACTGGAACCGGGGCGACCACGATCCCTTCTCCAAGGCGATCTTAGGCTGGATCAATCCGACCGTTCTCAAGGCGGGCGAATATGAAATGACCCTTTCCTCCTATACGGCGACCGGCGACGCGCTGTTCGTGGCACGGGAAGGCAACGGATCCTACTTTGATGAATTTTTCATCATCACCTACTATACGCCCGACGGCGTCAACGCGCTCAAGGCGGCGAAAGCTCAAGAACTCGGCTACGACATGGGCATATTGAGTCAACCCGGTATTCTCGTTTATCACGTGAACTCGACGCTCAAGGACGATCTGTCGAATGGCGTGCTTTACGATATTTACAACTTCAACAACTGCGAAGAAGTCAACCGCCTGATCAAGGTCGTGGAAAAGGAACCCTGCGTTGAGGAAGGATACGCCGCGGACTATGAATACGTTCTCTTCGGCGAAGGCGACGCGCTGAAACTCGTCTGGAACGACGGTACGCGCACGCACCTGACGATGAACGTCGACAGTGTTTCCGAAAACGAAGCGGCCGTTTCGATCACCTGGGGCTGAAAAACCGTCATACGTCATCAATTCTCTGTAATACAGAAAGGAGCACGCAATGTACATTTCGGACGACATCAAATACGCAGGCGTCAATGACCGCAGGATCGATCTTTTTGAGGGACAGTACGTAGTTCCGAACGGAATGGCGTACAACTCCTACGTGATCCTCGACGAAAAAACGGCGGTCATCGATACGGTCGACGCCAACTTCACACATGAATGGCTCGACAATCTTTCGGGGATCCTCAAAGCGCGAAAACCCGATTATCTGATCGTGCAGCACATGGAGCCCGACCACTCGGCAAACATCGCGAATTTTCTTAAGACCTATCCCGACGCGACGGTCGTGGCAAATGCCAAGGCCTTTGCGATGATCGACAATTTCTTCGGGGAAGGGCTGTGTCAGAAGAAACTGACCGTTGAGAACGGCGGCACGCTGTCGCTCGGAAAACACATTCTCTCCTTCGTCTTTGCGCCGATGGTGCACTGGCCGGAGGTCATGGTGACCTATGACAGCAAGGACAAGGTCCTCTTTTCCGCAGACGGATTCGGCAAATTCGGCGCGCTGGACGCAAAGGAGGACTGGGCGTGCGAGGCGCGCAGGTACTACTTCGGCATCGTCGGCAAGTACGGCGCGCAGGTCCAGGCGCTCTTGAAAAAGGCGGCGGAACTGGACATCGAGACGATCTGCCCGCTGCACGGCCCGGTGCTCTGCGAGAATCTCTCCTACTATCTCGGACTGTATAACACCTGGTCGAACTACGACGTCGAGACCGACGGGGTCGTGATCTGCTATACCTCCGTGTACGGCAACACGAGAAAAGCCGTCGAGCTGCTCGCAGAGAAACTGCGCGCGAACGGCTGCCCGAAGGTCGCCGTCAACGATCTGGCGCGCTGCGATATGGCGGAAGCCGTCGAGGACGCCTTCCGGTACGGCAAGCTCGTGCTGGCGACCACGACCTACAACGCGGAGATCTTCCCCTATATGCGCACCTTTATCGAGCATCTTGTCGAGCGCGGATATAAGAAGCGCACGGTGGGCTTCATCGAGAACGGCTCGTGGGCGCCGCTGGCGGCGAAGATCATGAAGGGAATGTTCGAGAAATCGAAGGATATCACCTATCTTGAAACGACCGTCTCGATCAAATCGGCAATGAACGCCGGAAACAGGGAGCAGATCGACGCGATGGCGAAGGAGCTGACGCGCGAGTATATCGCACGTTCCGAGGAGCGCGCCAACAAGAACGATCTGACGGCGCTTTTCCGCATCGGTTACGGTCTGTACGTCGTGACCTCGAACGACGGCAAGCGCGATAACGGTCTGATCGTCAACACCGTCACGCAGGTCTCCGACAATCCCAACCGCGTCGCCGTCAATATCAACAAGGCGAACTATTCTCATCATGTGATCAGACAGACGGGCGTTCTGAACGTCAACTGCCTCTCGGTGGAAGCGCCCTTCAGCGTTTTTGAGAACTTCGGCTTCAGAAGCGGCAGAAACACCGACAAATTCGAGGGATGGGAGAAGGTGCGCTCCGATAACGGACTGCTGATCCTGCCGAAATACATCAACGCGGCGATCAGTCTGAAGGTCGAGGATTACGTCGATCTCGGCTCGCACGGAATGTTCATCTGTTCGGTCACGGAAGCGCGCGTCATGAGCGACAAGGATACCATGACCTACACCTACTATCAGAAGAACGTCAAGCCCAAGCCCAAAACCGAGGGCAAAAAGGGGTGGGTCTGCAAGATCTGCGGATACGTTTACGAGGGCGAGGAACTTCCCGACGACTTCGTGTGTCCGCTGTGCAAGCACGGACCTGCGGATTTTGAAGAGATCAAGTGATCAAACCCGTAAAAAGGGGGTGTTTAATTTGGCGGATTT
>JAFTCT010000007.1 GCA_017454525.1 Clostridia bacterium | reverse complement strand
GTGGGCGTCGGCTCCGCCGTGGGTGCGGGCGTCGGCTCCGCCGTGGGCGTGGGGGTCGGCTCGGGCGTGGGCGGGGGTTCCGCCGGGGGCGTGGGTTCCGCCGTGGGCGTGGGCGTCGGCTCCTCCGTGGGCGTCGGCGTTTCGGTCGGCGTTTCGGTCGGAGTCGGCGTGGGATCGTCGTATCCGGGGATCACGGCGTCGTCGGACTTCTTGTTCAGGATATACTCTGTTCCGTCGTCGGTGACCTGAAGCCGGTAAACGTCGCCGTCCTTGAGAATGCATCCGGTCAGTTCCTTTAAGACGACGCCGAGCTGCGAGTGGCTGACGTAGATCACGCTGTCGGACGCCGCGTAGCGCCCGACCGTGCGCCGGATGACCTCGCCCGCGGGACCGTAGTTTGTGATCGCGCAGCCGCCCTCGCCGTCAAAAACGAGTTCGAGCACTTCGCCGCCCAGACCGGTCCTCCAGGTCCCTTTGAGATTTTCTGTCGTGAAGGGCAGTTCGCCGTCCGTAGGCGTAGGGGTAGGCGTGGGGGTCGGCGTAGGCGTGGGCGTCGGCGTCGGCGTAGGCGTAGGCGTGGGGGTCGGCGTCGGCGTAGGCGTGGGTGTGGGCGTCGGCGTTTCGGGATCGCGGTCTTCGAAGTTCGCGGTCTTGTAGACCTTCGACACCGTCTGACCGAAGACGTCGGTGAGGGTCAGTTCACATTTGTATTCCGTCGCGGTGACGTCGTTGAAGGTGACGTAACTGACGTTGGGGCGGGTGCCCGAAGCCTTCGCGAGTTCCTTTCCGTTCTCGTCCTTGACGACGACGGAATAGGAGAGCTGCGGGGTGGAGTGCGCGTCGAGCGTCCAGCCGACGCGGTGGAGGTTGGAGCCCGAGAGGGAAGCGATGATCGGCTTCCCGTAGGAGGGTTTCTCGTCCTGCACGAGTCTGTGGCGCAGTTCGAGTTTCTGGTCGGTATCGATCTCGGAAGATCCGTCGACCGACGCCCAGACGTAGGTGCCGTCGTCGGACTTGCCGAGTTTGCCCTCGCCGACCGCCTTGACGTTGGCGTCGCTGAAGACGTAAACGTCGGGCGAAGAGACCCATTCTCCGGTGAGATAGGACTGGAAGTAGACGTTTCTGTAGCGGAAGGAACGGTAACGGTCGTTGTAGAGATCGTAATAGTTCTCAAGGAACTGGCTGATGTCGGTATTGATGTAGGACTGTACCAGACCCGTATTGTAATAGGTGAAGAGCGTCCACTTGTCGGCTTCGACGTCGTAGAACCAGGTGCCGATCATCGTTCTGCCGAGTTCCTCGTCCTCCCAGCAGTAAAGAAGCTCTCTGTACCACTGGCCGCTCTTCCAGGAGTAGGGCTGGATGCAGGAGGTGCCGGAGCCCTCGTTGTCATAGCGCGACGTCGGGCTCATCATCGATTCGGCGTAGAGATACTTGGTTTCGCCGTCCTTGCGGTACTGCCATCTCCACATCGACATGATGCCGACGCGGTCGTTTTTCGAGCCGCGGATCTGCAGGCCCGCGTAGGCGCCGCCGCCGGTCATGCCTTTATAGCCGAGCTCGCGGATGGTCGCCTTGGTGTACATATTCCAGTTGGCGTTCGACCAGTAGGTGCAGAGCGCGTCGGGGCTGTCGGAATAGAAGTCGATGAGAAATCCTTTCGATTTCTTGTCAACGACGGATGCGGAGCATTCCATATAGAAGCCGTGCGTTCCCTCGGCGTTTGCCGGGATCAAAGAGACCGGCATAAAGAAGGAAGCGCAGATGACAAGGGAAAGGACCGATAAAAGAATGTGACGTTTGCTCATGGTGGGTATTGCCGCCTTTCGGGGAATTCGGGCGCGTCGCCCGTAACACACATTGTAGCACAATCTCGAAAAAAAAGCAAGTTTTTTCACTTTTTTCTTTTCTTTCCTTGACAAGTCTCAAAAAGCGTGATAGAATACTTAATGCTGAATGCAGGCATAGTTCAGTGGTAGAATATCAGCTTCCCAAGCTGACTATGCGGGTTCGATTCCCGTTGCCTGCTCCAGAAACGGGGGCTGCTTCATTTTCTGACCGGTGAGCAGCCCTCTTTGATTGATCATCTGCCCCATAAGGAGTTTTGTATGTCGCTAAAAAGAAGAGAAGCGCGCGAACTTGCCTTCACGCTGATCTACGAGATGACGTTTTACACCGAATGCAGCGCGCTGACGGTCCTTGAAAAGGAAAAGGAACTGCGCCCGTTCGCCGAGGATCGCTATCTCAGACAGGTGGTGACCGGAGTCGGCGAAAAGAAGGAGGAACTCGACGCGCTCATCGAAAAATACGCCGAGGGCTGGACCGTCAAGCGCATTTCAAGGATCTCGCTTGCGATCATGCGCCTGTGTCTCTATGAGATGCTCTTCGTCGAGGGGATCCCCTTCAACGTTTCGATCAACGAAGCGGTCGAACTGTGCAAGAAGTTCAACGACGAGAAGTCGGTGGCGTTCGTCAACGGCGTGCTCAACGCGGCGGCGGAGCACGAGGGTCTGAAAAAGAAGACGTAAAAGGAGGGTACGACCGTGGCGGTCTGTCTCGGGATCGATACCAGCAACTACACGACCTCGCTTGCTCTGGTCAAAAACGGGCAGGTGACGGCAAATCTCAAAAAAAGCGTATACGTAGGTGAAAATGAACGGGGCGTACGGCAGAGCGACGCCCTGTTTTGCCATGTAAAGAACCTGCCGGCGCTCTTTGAGGAGCTCGGGGCGCTGCCGGCGCTCGACGCCGTCGGCTGGTCGAGCCGTCCGCGCGACGTCGAGGGATCGTACATGCCCTGTTTTCTTGCGGGCGAACTTGCCGGGCGCGCCCTGGCGGCAAACCGCGGGATCGGGGGCTTCCCGTTTTCGCATCAGGCGGGACATCTGCGCGCCGCGCTCTACTCCGCCGGCGCCGAGGAACTGACGCGCGCGCCTTTTCTGGCGTTCCACGTCTCGGGCGGCACGACCGAAATGCTGCTCGTGCGGGAGGGCAGGATCGAAAAGATCGGCGGGACGGTCGATCTGACCGCCGGTCAGGCGATCGACCGCGTCGGCGTTTATCTCGGGATGCGCTTCCCCTGCGGACCCGAAATGGAGAAGGCGGCGGCGGGCTGTACGCCGCCGAAGGCGCGCATCTCGGTAAAGGGCACGGAATGCAACCTCTCGGGAGTCGAGAATCTCGCGCGAAAAATGGCGGACGGCGGCGCGCCGAAGGGCGAAACGGCGGCGTTCGTGATCGAATTCATCCGCGCGACCCTCGAGAAACTGACCGAAAACGCCTTTCTTGCCTACGGCGAGATGCCGGTGGTCTACGCCGGCGGGGTGATGAGCTGTTCGATCGTCAGACGGTCGCTTCAAAGGAAATTTCACGCGTATTTCGCAGAGCCGGCGTTCTCGTCCGACAACGCCGCGGGCACGGCGCTTCTCTGCCACGACGCGTTCACGAGGGGGGAGAAGGAATGAACGGATATGCCGGTCCCGCCGGGGGAAGGGAGCGGATCCTGACCGTAACGCAGTTCAATACCGTCGTCAAGGGGATCATTGAGAACGATCCTCTGCTCGTCGGCACGGCGGTGAAGGGCGAGATCTCGGGCTTCCGCCGGTACCCTTCGGGACACCTCTATTTCACCGTCAAGGACGGGGGATCGGCGCTTGCGTGCGTGATGTTCGCGAGCAGCGCCGCGGGTCTGCGCTTCGCGCCCGCCGACGGACTGCAGGTCGTGATCTACGGTTCCGCGACCGTCTATATGAAGGACGGCAGATACCAGTTCACGGTGCGCCGCATGGTCCCGGACGGCGTGGGCGGGCTGTACGCCGCCTATGAGGAAATGAAAAGAAAACTGGCGTCGGAAGGGCTGTTCGACGAAGCGCACAAGAAAAAACTGCCCTTCTTCCCGCACCGTATCGGGGTGATCACCTCGATCGCCGGCGCGGCGCTGCACGATATCATGAGCGTGACCGGCAGGCGGTTCCCGACGGCGGAACTGCTCGTTTACCCCTCCGCCGTACAGGGCGAGGAGGCGCCGGCGCAGTTAAGGCGCGCGGTGGCGTATTTTTCAAGAGAAAGAAACGTCGACGTCCTGATCATCGGCAGGGGCGGCGGCTCGATAGAGGATCTCTGGGCGTTCAACGACGAAGCGCTCGCGCGCGCCCTCTACGCCTGCCCTGTTCCGACGGTCTCGGCGGTGGGGCATGAGACCGACTATACGATCTGCGATTTCGTCTGCGACCGGCGCGCGCCGACGCCCTCCGCGGCGGCGGAACTGGTCGTGCCCGAACGCGACGCGCTGCTTGAAAGCACGGCGGAACTGTCCGTGAGGATGCGCGACGCGCTCGAAAAGTCTTTCAAAAACAAAAAGACAAAACTCGCGCTGCTCGCGCGCAGCGGCGTGCTGCAGCGCCCGGGCGCCACGGTCGAAGTGAAAAAGAAGATGCTCGCCTCTCTCGGCGTCAGGTTCGGAGGCGCCGCGGCGCACGCGCTGCAGATGCGGCGCGCGCGCATCGAAAAGGAGAGCGCGAGAATGCTCACCCTCAATCCGCTCGCGGTGCTGGCGCGCGGATACGGCGCCGTATTCAATAAAGAGGGCGGAGTCGTGCGCTCCGTCGCGCAGTTAAGAAAGGGAGAACTCATATCGGTGCGCTTTTCCGACGGGGAAGCGCTGGCGGAAGTGAAGAAAGCGGGGAAGAACGATGGATAAGAAGAACGATATCGAAAAACTGTCTTTTGAGGAAGCCGAGGCGCGGCTGACAAAGATCGTCGAGACGCTTGAAAAGGGAGAAGCGCCGCTCGACGAGATGCTGAAACTCTATGAAGAGGGCACGGCGCTCCTGCGGCGGGCAAACGCCCTGCTCGCGGAAGCCGAGGAGCGCGTGAAGGTCGTCGACGGGCAGGGCGCCGTCAAGCCGATCGACGGGGACTGACGCGTGACAAACGAACTGTACAGTGCGCCGACGGGCGACGCCTACCGGAATATCGCGCGCGACGAGTGGTTTCTGTCGCGCGTGGGGGACGACGGTCTGATCCTCTATTTCTATATCAACGACAATGCCGTAATCATCGGCAAAAATCAGAATCCCTGGCGCGAATGCGCGCTTGACGCCATGAAGCGCGACGGCGTACAGCTCGTGCGGCGGCGTTCGGGCGGCGGGGCGGTCTGGCACGACCGCGGGAACCTCAATTTTTCCTTTATCGCGGGTCAGAACCGCTACGACAAGGAAAAACAGCACCGCCTCATTCTCGAAGCGGTGCGCTCTCTCGGCATCCCCTGCGAATTCTCCGGCAGGAACGATCTGCTCGCCGGCGGGAAGAAGTTTTCGGGCAACGCCTACTGTACGGTCGGCACGAAGCATCTGCATCACGGCACGCTGCTCGTTTCCTCCGATCTTTCGGGGGTCGCGCGCTATCTGACGCCCGACCCGCGCAAGATGTCGGCTAAGGGCGTTTCCTCCGTGCGCTCGCGCGTCACGACGCTTGCCGGGTTCATTCCGGGCTTGACGGTCGACGACGTGAAGAGCGCGGTGATCGCCGCGTTTGAAAAGCGTTACGGCGCCCTTGACCTTCTTTCGGGCGACCTTGAAAACGATCGCGACTTTGCCCGGCTGACGGCGGAAATGCGCTCCGACGAGCGCGTTTACGGGCATACGCCCGCCTTTGACGCCGAGATCGACCTGCGCTGTTCCTTCGGGGGCGTGCAGATCCTTCTGTCGGTAAAGGAGGGCGTCGTTTCCTTTGTGAAGACCTATACCGACGCGAACGACGTTCTGCTGCCCTCAAGGATCTCCGCGCTTCTGACGGGCGTCCGGTACGACGATAATGCGCTCGGCGCCGCGCTGCGCGCGGAAGGGAAGGACGATACGGGCGAGATCGCGCGGGCGATCGCCGACCGAAAGAGCGTGAATTGACCGGGGAAGCGAACGGCGCTCTGCGCGTGAATGATTTGCAGACACCGCGCGCGTGAATTATTTGCAGACACGGTTTTGACAAGCCGGCGGGTGCAAAAAACGAACTTTATTTTTGCACCCGCCGGAGGACTGCTGAAGAGATAAAACGGGGTACGGAAGAGAACGTTCTGATCGTTTTGTCGGATCTGATCTGACGGATCTTCCGAAAACAGGCTGAGTAAGAGTTTTCGGCTCTTTCTCAGCCTGTTTTCGCGTTTTCGGGGGGTCCTGTTTATTTCTTTTTCTTGAACAGGTTTCCGAAGATATTTGAGATCGACGCAAAGGGATTGCTCTTCTGTTTCGGCGCGGCTTTCAGCATATTCTTTGCTTTTTCGGCAAAGGCGCTGTTCTGCGGGGAAACGGCGTCGATTTCCTGGGTGAGCAGTTTCTGCTCGCCGTTTTTCTTCTGTCCCATGAAACTGTTGAAGACGGCGTTCAGGGAGGAACTGTCGGCGTAGAGCATTTCGCGCTGTTCGTCGGTGCCCGAGGACATGACGGCGGCGCAGAAGGAAAGGATCAGTCTGATCGCCGTGACGGCGCTGTCGTCCGGACCTTTCTTCTTTTTCGCCGCGTCCGCGGGGGCTTCCTCGGTCTCATCCTTCTGCTTCAGCGCGTCGTAGACCGTCGGGAAGTCGTAGCCGCCCTTGACGCTGTTGATGAGCGCGAGCAGAGCGGTTTTGGCTTCGGGCGTCTGAGCCGCGCCGGCGTCAAGAAGATTCTTCTTCATGTAGAGCGCAAGCGGCTTCTGCACCGCGGGCGTGATCGGCATCGCGGCAAACGCAGAGAGCATTCCGGGGACGTTCGACGACCCGGTCTCGTCGCAGAAAAGCCGGTAGTTCAGAAGGAGCTGAAAGCCGTCGGACGCTTTGACCGGGGGACGCTGTTCGGCGTAGGCGTAGATGCGGTCGAAGAACTCCGGCTGATCGACGTATCTGAAGACGTCGGGCAGCGTCTTGATGATGGCGGGCGAAATGAATCTGTCGGAATACTCGTTCCAGAAGATCGCTTCGTCGCTGTCTTCGCCGGCGTTTTTCAGGCACTCGCCGGCGATCTGCTCGGCGCCGAGCGCCGCCAACAGGTCGGGTTTGCGTTCCGAGGAGGCGGTCGCCTCGGCGATCGCTTCGTAAAGGTGCGCGCGCATATCCTCGTTGATCGCGGGGAGGAAGGGGAGCGCGCGCTCCAGTCCCGCGGTCATATCCTTGATCGAGCCGGCGCAGAAGCAGGAGATCGCCTCATTGAATGCTTTTGAGCCGAATTCTCCGCCGTATACGCGCGCCAGAACCATTTCGGCGCAGCGCCCGCTGTTCACGGCGAGCATTCTTAAGAGCGGGTGCGTTTTCTTTCTCTGCTCGTTCTTGACGGCGTTCGCCAGCTTCTGATCGAACCAGATCTGCTCCTCCTCCGACTCGGCGGGGAGGTTGGCGTCGACGAGCGCGAGCAGTTCGGCGGCGAGTTCGTCGCCCTCCTGGATATGCTCGAACGCCGCCGAATAGACGCGGTGGCGGATATCGGGCGAGAAGCCCTTGAAATTCGTTTTCAAGAAGTCGAGGATCTTTTCCTTGACGTCCTTGTTGCGGATCGAGAGCAGCAGTTTCTCCATGATCTCGTCCTGAGACGCGGGCGAGGCGTCAAGGAAGATCTGCTCGAAGAACAGAAGGATCTTCTGCTGCAGGAATCCGCCGTAGAAGACGCGGCTGAGGTTTGAAACGATCTCGTCCTTCGAATCGGGATCCTGCCCCTGATAGTTCTTGCTCGTGAAATCGAAGAGTTTATCGCGCATGATGTCCATGTGGATCAGCTCGAGCACCACCGACATGATGACGTGCCGCACGCCCGGCGTGTCCGTCGGATAGATCTTTGAGAGTTTCGAGAAGAGTTTCGGCGGGATCGCCGTATGGGAGGCGGGGTAGCGCTGCAGACTCTTGACGGCGTTCATTCTGTAGTCGTTTGGCAGCGCCGCGCGGTATTTATCGTAGCCCGTAAAGAATTCGATGAGTTTGTCGTCCGTCGGGAGGACGGTGCGCTCCTCGAAGAGTCCGGAGGAGCAGCGGAAGAGGACGACGAGGTCCTGCAGCGCCTGGAATTTGGCTTCGCCGAGTTTCGGCACTTCCTTGACCGCGCGGTCCGCGAAAATGAGGAATTCGCGCCGGATCGCGTCGTTGGTCATCAACGTATAAAGGAACTCGACGACCTGCGCGTTTTTCTGCACGTCCTCGTCCTTCATGCCGGTGAACTGCATGGGGTTGGAGCGGAAATTGATCATCACGCCCTTGGCGTTCGGAACGACGACGGCGCCGGAGAGGAACTTCAGTTTGATGCTCTGATAGCGCGAAATGTCGCTGACGCGCGTGATGAAGGATAGTTGCGGACGGAGGTGATAGGGCAGGACCGAATAAAGGGTATTGAAGTAGCGGATCGCGGTCGCCGCGTCGTTTTCGGGAAGCAGCACGAAGACGCTCTTGACGGCGCCGCACGCGGCGGCGGCGCAGGCGTAGATCAGGCGCTGGAGCATCGCGATATTTTCCTGATAGGTCCCGACCAGCCAGGCGGGCGATTCCGCGGGCAGGCATTTGTAGTCAATGAGCGGATACTTCGAAAGGGGCTTCGCGTTCGGCGCGGTGATATTGAAGTGCCCGATATCGTGGTCGAACATATCGGGATTCATCGGCGCGCGGTCGGGCGTATGGAAGAAGGATTCCGCCTCCTGATCCGAGAAAATGATATTGTGCACCATATAGGCGCTGCGCTCGCCCGTGTAGTCCAGCGGATAGGAGGTCATACAGCTCTGTACGAGACTGCCGTCCTTTGCGGCGAACTGGCAGTATACGGGCGGGATCTTGTTCTCGCGCATGAGGGCGATATCCTCGGGAGTGGGCTTCGGTTCGCAGACGAGCATCAGTTCCTTTTCGATAAACTCGCGGTCTACGCCTTCGGAGCAGGCGAACGTATCGTAGCCGTCCGCCTTGTTGAACATGCTCATACGGAAGGGGACGCGGGAATAGAAATGTTGTTTTGCCATCGTCTGTTCTCCTTTCTTTTCCGGAATACTGTATAAAAGAAATCGGTCAGTCGGAATTGAGCGCCATCAGTTCCTGAATACTGGTCGCGCCGCTGAAAACGAGTTCCTTGCAGGAGTTCCACAGGGTGACCATGCCGTTTTTGAGCGCCATATTCTTCAGCGCTTCAAGACTCTTGCTGCGCGTGACCTCGTTCTTCATGTGTTCGTTCATGAAGAGGATCTCGTGGATACCGATACGGCCTTTATAGCCGGTATTGTTGCAGAACTGGCATCCCTGCGGGCGGAAGATGCTGATCGGCTCCTCAATGCCCAGGATCTCCATTTCCTTGGCGTTGGCTTTTCCGCGCTTCTTGCAGGCAGGGCAGAGCCGTTTGACCAGTCGCTGTGCGATCACGCCGGCGAGCGCGTCGGCGATCAGATAGTCGGGAACGCCCATATCCTCAAGACGCGTGATCGCGCCCGGGGCGTCGTTGGTATGCAGGGTCGAGAAGACAAGGTGGCCTGTGATCGCGGCGCGGACCGCGATCTCCGCGGTCTCCTCGTCACGGATCTCACCGATCATGATGATGTCGGGGTCCTGACGGAGGATAGAACGAAGGGCGGCGGCGAAGGTCATGTTCGCCTTGGCGTTGACCTGCGTCTGGTTGATGCCCGCCATGGTATACTCGACAGGGTCCTCAACGGTGATGATGTTCACGGTGAGGTCGTTGACCTCCTTTAAGAAGGAGTACAGCGTCGTCGATTTTCCGCACCCTGTAGGTCCGGTCAGCAGGATGATGCCGTGCGGGCGCATCAGCATCTTGTCGATGATGGCGTTCTCCTCGGGGGTAAATCCGAGGTCCTGACGCGTGAAATGGAAGGACGTCTTGTCCAGAATACGGATAACGAACTTCTCACCGTACACGGTGGGAAGATCGGATACGCGGAAGTCGTACTCCTTGCCGCCGATGCGCATATTGATACGTCCGTCCTGCGGAATCCGGCGCTCGGCGATGTTCATGCCCGAGAGGATCTTCAGACGCGCGCAGATGGCGGGATAGGATTCGATCGGGAATTCGGCGCGCTCCTGCAGGTCGCCGTCGATGCGGTACCGCACGCGCACGCGCTTTTCGAAGGGCTCGATGTGAATATCCGACGCGCGGTAGGGGATCGCCTCTTTGATGATCGAGTCGACCAGACGCACGGCGGGGTTGTTGACGACGCCGTCCTCCGTGCGGAAGACCGACATCTGCTCCCCTCCGCGTTCCGCGAAGAGTTCCTTATCCTTTTCGGCGTTCAGGTCGTTGAGCGCCGTCGAGGTGGTGATGACCGCCGCGATCGAGTCGATATAGCGGTCGATCTGCGTGGGAGAGGTCAGAACGTAGTCGATCTGATTGGAGAAGCAGATCGCCATCGCCGACATCGTCGCGGTGTCGAGCACTCTGCCGATCGCCACGAGCAGGATGCCGTTGCGGTCGATGCTGACCGGGACGATCTTGTTCTTCTTCATATACTCGAAGGAGAAGCGGTTGAACAGTTCCTTGTCGACGTCCAGCATATCGAATTCGATGAAAGGAACGTTATAATACTCCGAGAGGGCTTCCAGCTCGCTCGTTTCGGTGATATACTCCTTCGTGAGCATATACTCCCTGACGGGGATGTTCAGGCGCATACATTCGTCAAGAATGGTTTCGGCGTCCTTTTTCTTGATGATCTTTTTGCTGATATAGAATTGCAGAAGTTCGAAATCGATATTCATTATTTTGATACCTTTCGCATCTTACGGCTGCTTTCATACGGAGGGGGATCCCGTAAAATTCGCAGTATTTCCGGATGTGATATGAATTCTTAGGGTTTCCCGGCGTATGAGTCAGGCGAGCGTGGTCATGATCGAGATCATCGGCGAGTAGATGGCGATGAAGAGTACGCCGACGACGCCGCCCATCATCATGAGCATGATCGGCTGGATCTTGGACGTGACCGAGGAGAGCGTCGTTTCGACGCGGTCGTCGAAGAATTTGCAGGAACGGTTGAGCACCTCGTCGAGCGACGCGGTACGCTCGCCGACCGAGACCATCTGGATCATCATATCGGGGAAGAGTTTATATTTCTGAAGCGCCAGCGCCAGAGAGGAGCCCTGCAGCACCTCGTCGCGCGCCTTTTTGAAGCGCTCCACGACGTTGCGGTTTCCCAGGACCACGATGATCGACTCCATCGCTTCCGAAATGTCCATGCCGCTGGAGAGGAGAAGACCGAAGCCGCGGGCGAAGCGCGCGGTGATGAGGTCGGTCTGAACGGTGCCGATGAGGGGGAGGCGGATCTTCAGTACGTCGTAGAAGTATTTGCCCTTTTCGGTCTTGCCGAAGAGGAACGCCGCCGCCGCGATCGCAAATATGCCGAGAAGAATGGGTTTCCAGTTCTCCAGAACGAAGTCGGAAAGGTCGTAAACGATCTTGGTGATGCCCTCCGCCTCGATCTGCAGGGAGGAGAGGGAGTCGCGGAAGGTCGGCACGATGAAGGTCAGCATCGCGATCAGGATGCCCACGGTCATACCGCCGAGCATCAGCGGGTAGGACATGGCGCTCTTCGTCTTTTTCTTGATCGCCGCGTCGGTCTCGTAGTAGTCCGCAAGCGAGTTGAAGACCATGTCGAGTTTTCCGCTGACCTCTCCGACGAAGATCATCGAACGGAAGAAGTCGGGGAAGACTGATTCGTGCTTGTTGAACGCTTCGGAAAGCATGATGCCGCCCTTGACGTCCTCGTAGATCACCTCGAGGATCTGTTTGAAGAAGGTGGAGTATGGCTGCGCTTTCAGGCATTCCAGACACGCCATGAGCGACATACCCGAATTGATCATGATCGCGTACTGACGGCAGAAGGTCGTCAGGTCGTTCAGACTCAGTTTTCCCGTGCCGAGCGTGAAGAAGGCGTTCGGCGTGCCGCCCTTGTAGACCTTGAAACTGATCAGGTACAGGTTCTGCTTGGCAAGCTGCACGGCGAGGTCGTGTTCGTCGTTTGCGATGAACAGCCCGGTGAACTTTTCCTTCTGCAGGTTCACGGCGGTGTACTTGTATTTTTGCATGGATTGTCCTTTCTTTGCGTTTTCCGTCTGTAGGAGCATTCTCCGGCAGGAGAAAGGGTTTCCCGGATAGCGCGGAGCGCGCTTCTTTTAGGCGCCACCCTTTCGGAAAGGGTGGCAGAGGAGCCTTCTCCGATGGGAGAAGGTGGCGCTCGCCGCCGGAGGAGGCTGATGTCTTTTCGTGGGCAAAGGTGTCGGCAAAGCCGACAGAACGAAAAGCAAATAACTGCTATGCCGGGACAATTGCGCGCGGAGCGCGAAGCCGCGGAGCGCGCCCTTTAGGCGCCACCCTTTCGGAAAGGGT
>JAFTCT010000029.1 GCA_017454525.1 Clostridia bacterium | reverse complement strand
GCAATGCTTCGGCGGCTGTTTTGCCGCATAACTGCGTTGCCAAATTTCACAATACACAAAGTATTGTTTCAATTTGTACGCCTTGTTCTGCGGCAAAACAGCTCGCCGCCGGACGCACTCTGAATTTTTAGAGGTCCCCTTTTGTTTCCTCCGACTGCTCGAAGATGTTTTCCGGCATCTTGGCCGCCGTTTTGTCCGAGTTTTTCAAGAAATGGCTGTAGATGTCGGTCGTGGTGCTCGTCCGCGCATGTCCCGCGCGGCCTGCAACCGTCACCGGCGGGACGCCTGCCGCGATCTGCATCGTGATATTGGTATGCCGCAGCGAGTGCACCGTCCGGGCGGGAGTCCTGCCGTCTGACAGACCTTGTCCACCCAAAACTCTATCGTTGACGGGTAGATCGGATCGCCCGTCTCCTTGATGAACAGTCGGTTGCTCCGGATCCGTTGATCACCGAGCGAATCGGTGTACTGCTCGTACCACTCCCGGTATTCGCGCATTACGACTCCGGAACTGTTCCGGCGCATATGGAAAGGATCTATGCCCGGACTTGCGAGCGGAGCATACCCGGATCGCAATATTTATTACTCATCCTATATTTCCACCTGCATTGAAAGGGACGTCAAAGATATTTCCGGCGGTATTGACGCCTTGAAATTCAACCGCTTTGTTACGGCAGTCGCAGCAAGAACATCACAGCTTTTGAATTATAATGCCGTTGCGGAAGACGCCGATATCAATATACAGACGGCAAAATCATGGATGAACATTCTCGAAACTCTCGGGATCATCTTTCTGCTGCACCCTTATTCCAACAACGTTCTGAAGCGTACGGTCAAAGCCCCGAAAGTATATTTTTACGATACCGGACTCGTTTGTTATCTGACAAAATGGTCATCGCCCGAAACAGCCGAAAGCGGCGCAATGTGCGGTGCTCTTCTTGAAAATTATACTGTATCGGAAATCATGAAGAGTTATCAGAATGCCGGTGCAGAACCCTATTTGTATTATTACCGCGACCGCGATGCAAAAGAAATTGATATTGTGATGGGTTTGATCGGAATAATCTGATCATTCCCGTTTGGATGATTTAACCGGTTTATCTTTTGGCTGAATGAATTATGAGTATTTCTATTGTATTTTTCGTTATTCGGTGCTATAATCGAAGCGGCGGAAGCGCAACTTGTTTTTTGCGGTCCGACTGATTACAGAGAGGAGCATAATCATGGAGGAACAGATCATTACCGTTACGATCAGGACCAAGGGCGAAAAATGTGAAATGAGCGACGAAGAGATCAGGGCGTGGTACCTTTCCCATATCGCGGGGCTGTTTGATCCCGCTTACGGCACGCCCGAGATCTGCGTGGAACTGAAAAGGAAAACGGTATAGAAGGGTCTGCTCGGGAAAGTCAGACCGTAGAAATGAGCGCCGGAGGGGGACTATGATCAGAAACGCGTATTTTGCCGGCGGGTGCTTCTGGTGCATCACGCCGATCTATAAATTTCAAAGCGGCGTTCTGTCGGTGCGCTGCGGCTACTGCGGCGGCAGGGAAGAGCGTCCGACCTACGAGGAGGTCAAAAGCCAGAAGACCGGGCATCGCGAGACGGTTTGCGTGACCTATGACGACGCGAAGATCTCCTTTGACCGGCTCTTTGAGATCTTCCTTGCGAACGTCGATCCCTTCGACGGCGGCGGACAGTATATCGACCGCGGGCGCTCCTACACGCTCGCCGTCTACTATACGGACGGCGGAGAGCGCGCCGCAGCCGAAGCGCGGCTTGCGGCGCTCGAAAATGAGAGCAAAAGAAAGACCTTCGTTTCCTTGGAGGCGTTTTCCTCATACTGGGAAGCGGAGGAATACCACCAGGACTATTTTGAAAAAAATCCCGAAGCGTTCGAAAAGGAACTGTACGCTTCGGGAAGAAAAAAAGGCAGAACCTGATATTTCTCCGCCGCGATATGCGCGCTTTGAATTGCGGGGTCCGCCTGAAATGATACGGGGGGTGGTT
>JAFTCT010000028.1 GCA_017454525.1 Clostridia bacterium | reverse complement strand
GCTGCGCGGCAAGCAGGGCCGTTTCCGCCAGAACCTGCTGGGCAAGCGCGTGGACTATTCCGGCCGCAGCGTTATCGTTGTCGGCCCCGAACTGAAGCTCTATCAGTGCGGCCTGCCCAAGGACATGGCGCTGGAGCTGTTCAAGCCCTTCGTGATGAAGCGGCTGGTCGAGACCCAGAAGGCGACCAACATCAAGGACGCGAAGAAGAAGGTCGACCGCATCGACGAATGCGTGTGGGACGCGCTTGAAAACGTCATCAAGGAGCATCCGGTGCTTCTGAACCGCGCGCCGACCCTCCACCGCCTGTCCATTCAGGCGTTCGAGCCGGTGCTCGTGGACGGCAGAGCGATCAAACTCCATCCGCTGGTCTGCACGGCGTTCAACGCCGACTTCGACGGCGACCAGATGCCGGTACACGTTCCGCTTTCCGCGGAAGCGCAGGCGGAAGCGCGCTTCCTGATGCTCTCCGCCAACAACCTGCTCAAGCCCGCCGACGGTAAAGCCGTGGCGGTCCCCTCGCAGGACATGGTGCTCGGTTCCTACTACCTTACGATCGACAAGAAGGGCGAGCCCGGCGAAGGTCATTACTTCATGGACTTCAACGAGGCAAAAATGGCGTATCAGAACGGCGATCTCGGTCTGCACGCGCCTATCAAGATCCGCGTGAGCCGCGAGATCGGCGGAGTCATGCATACCGGCATCATCAACGCCACGCTCGGACGGCTGATCTTCAACGAGCATATCCCGCAGGACCTCGGCTTCGTCGACCGTTCCGATCCCGCGAAGCTGCTCGACCTTGAGATCGATTTCGTGTGCGGCAAGAAGCAGCTCGGACAGATCGTCGACCGTACGATCCGCAACCACGACTCCTTCACCGCGGCGCAGGTCCTCGACCACATCAAGAGCATGGGCTACCAGTATTCCACCAAGGCGTCGATCTCGATCTCGGTCGCCGACGTTATGGTGCCTGAAAACAAGGACGCGATGATCGCCAAGGCGGAGCGCGAAGTGGACGAGGTCCACGAGCACTTCATGAACGGCGAACTGACCGACGACGAACGCTACTACAACGTCATCCACATCTGGGAGCAGACCACCAAGGACGTGGTCGCGGCACTCCAGGCAAGCTTCGACCGCTACAACCCGATCAAGATGATGTCCGACTCGGGCGCCCGCGGCAACATGACGCAGATGCGTCAGCTCGCCGGTATGCGCGGACTGATGTCCTCGGTTTCGGGCAGAGGTATCATGGAGATCCCGATCAAGGGCAACTTCAAGGAAGGTCTGAACATCCTTGAGTACTTCATCGCCGCGAGAGGCGCGCGGAAAGCGCTGTCCGACACGGCGCTGCGTACCGCCGACTCGGGCTATCTGACCAGACGTCTCGTCGACGTCTCGCAGGACGTCATTATCCGTGAGGAGGACTGCGGGACCACCGACGGCATCTGGGTCTCGGATATCAAGGACGGCAAGGAAACGATCGAAACGCTCAAGGACCGCATCGTCGGCAGATACGTCAACGAGGACGTCGTCGATCCGGCGACCGGCGAGGTGCTGGCGGCGCGCGACGTGATGATCAACGTTCCGCTCGCAGACAGGATCGTCGCGGCGGGCGTCGAGCACGTCAACGTGCGCACGATCCTGCAGTGCCGCAGCCGTTACGGCGTCTGCGCACACTGCTACGGCAGCGACCTTTCGACCTCCTGCAAGAAGGTCTCGATCGGTGAATCGGTCGGTATCGTCGCGGCGCAGTCGATCGGCGAACCCGGCACGCAGCTGACCATGAGAAACTTCCACACCGGCGGCGCCGCCGGCTCGGATATCACGCAGGGTCTTCCCCGCGTGGAGGAGGTCTTCGAGGCGCGCAAGCCCAAGAAGGCGGCGATCATGGCGATCAAAGCGGGTCAGGTCACCATCACCAACGACAAGCGGACCAAGAACGTCGTTGTGGAGAGCGCGGACGGCGACAAGATCACCTATCCGATCCCCTACAACTTCGATCTGATCGTCCAGGACGGCGACTACGTCGGACAGGGCACCGCCCTCACCGAAGGCTACAAGTCCCCGCAGGACATCATCAAGATCAGCGGGCTTGACGCCGTTTACGACTATATCATCCGCGAAGTGCAGAAGGTCTACCGCCTCCAGTCGGTCGAGATCAACGACCGCCATATCGAGGTGATCGCGCGTCAGATGACCAAGAAGGTCAAGATCGACGAGCAGGGCGACACCGAACTGCTGACCGGAACGGTCGTCAACCGCAGCGAATTCCTTGACGCCAACGACAGGATCGAGCGCCGCATCGAAGCGGGCGAAAAGGATCTTGTGAAGGCGACCGCACAGCCGGTGCTGCTCGGCATCACCAAGGCGTCGCTGATGACCGACTCCTTCCTGTCCGCGGCTTCCTTCCAGGAGACCACCAAGGTGCTCACCGAAGCGGCGATCCGCGGCAAGGAAGACAAACTCATGGGTCTCAAGGAGAACGTCATCATCGGCAAGCTCATCCCCGCCGGCACGGGTCTTTCGACCTACCGCGACGTTGAGATCGTGAGCACCGTCGAGCGTCCGAAGTACGAACCCCTCAAGCCGCTCAAGCGCGATGAGGACGAGGACGAGGATGAAGACGGCGCCGGCGCCGAAGGCGGCGAGGAAGCCGAAGAGGATCTGAGCGATTATCTTCCCGACGAAGCCGGAGAAAACGTCGACGACGCGTCCGAAGACGGGACCGGAGACGATCCCGCAGACGGCGAATAAAAAATAAAAAAAGAAGGGAGCTGTTTCGGTACCCGGCGCGTCCGGGAACAGGAACGGCTCCCCTGTTTTCAAACGACAAGAGGATCTGAAAGGACTAAAAAAATGGTACGCAGAGCAGCGCACAGTAAAAAAAAGGTGATCGTCATCGCAACAGGCGGGACGATCGCGGGCGTCGGCGACCCGGGCAAGACCGCCGGGTACAAGCCGGGCACGCTGACGGCGGAGGAGCTGATTGGCGAAAATCCGCTGCTCGAGGAGGTCGCGGCGATCGATACGGATCAGATCTGCAACGTCAATTCCGACGACATCTCGACAAAGGACTGGCTGGAGATCGCCCGGACGATCAACCAAAGGGCGAAGGATCCCGAGGTCGCGGGCTTCGTCATCACCCACGGCACCGATACGCTGGAGGAAACGGCGTATTTCCTCAATCTGACGGTCAAGACCGATAAGCCGGTCGTGCTGACCGGTTCGATGCGCCCCTCTTCCTCGGTCTCGGCGGACGGTCCGATGAATCTCTATGAAGCGGTTTGCGTCGCGGCGTCGAAGAAAACGCGCGGGCTGGGCGTGCTGGTCGTCTTTTCCGACCGGATCTTCACGGCGCGCATGGTCATGAAGACCAGCACCTATCACGTCACCGCCATTTCGGCGGGCGAGCTGGGCGCGATCGGCATGGTGCGCGACGGACAGGTCTTCATCTACGAAAACCCGACCAAGCGCCACACGAAGGACGCGCCGTTTGACGTTTCGGTACTGAACGATCTTCCGAAGGTCGCGATCATCTACTTCTCGGTCGACGCCGATCCCGACCTGCTGGTCTACGCGGCGAAGCATTCGGACGGACTTGTGATCGCCGGCGCCGGCGCGGGAGAATTCAGCGTCGCTTTCAAGAAGGTGATCGAAAAACTGAAACTCCCGGTCGTCATCAGTTCGCGTATCGACGACGGCATCATCATCAAAGAGAACCTGCTGTGCAAAAACACCGTCGCGTCCGACAATCTTTCCCCGCAGAAGGCGGCGATCCTTTTGCGCCTGGCGCTCACCGTCACGCAGAACAAGAGAGAGATCCAGAGGTTGTTCGACACCTTCTGACCCGCCGCCGGCGCTATATAAATACAGGACTGCCATAAAGGGGATGTTTCATTTGGCGCAAATGCGCCAAATGAAACACCCCCTTTATCCGTTCAGCCGGATCATCAGTCTCTTGACGGCGTGCGCCGTGCGCTCCGCCGCCATATATTTGAAGCGTTCATAGTCCATGGCGCCGCCGGTCAGACTGTCGGAGACCGAGCGCATCACGGCGAAGGGTACGCCGTTGGAAAAGCAGACCTGACCGATCGCCTGGCCCTCCATTTCGCAGGCGATCGCGTTGAAGGAACGTCCGATCTCTTCCTTTTCCTCCTTTGACGCAACGAAGCGGTCGCCCGAGGCGATCACGCCGCGCAGCACCTTCGCGCCCTCCGCGCGGCAGCTGCCGTACAGGCAGTCGGTCAGCGTTTCGTCGGTCGGGATGTTGACAAGACCCAGGCCGCTGATCAGACCGCGGACGTCGCCGAGCGCCGTCGTGTCCATATCGTGGCAAACCAGCGATTCGGCGAGCGCGATATCGCCGACGTCCAGTTTTTCGGTCAGCGTGCCCGCCACGCCGATATTGATGATCGCGGCAGGCGCGTATTTGAGGATCATCGCCTGCGTGCACATGGCGGCGAAGACCTTGCCGATCCCGCACACCGCCAAAACCGTTTTCTGCCCGAACAGTACGCCGGAGGAAAAGGTGATCCCCGCGTACTTTTCGGTCTTTTTGTCCGTCAGGAGCGCTTCAAGCGCCTCGATCTCAAGATCCATTGCGCCGATAATACCGATCATATCCCGTTTCGTCCTTTTTTTTGAATTCGTGCATCATTTTATCACAGTTCTTCGCTCTTGTCAACAGCGAGCGCCACTCCGCTATTGACTTTTTTAAGAAAACGGCGTATAATAGTATGAAAATTCCCAAAAGGATCACTTTCCCGTCACGCGGACGGTTCATTCGTGTGGTATAACCGATCCTGTAAGAAAAAGGAGGGGCGCGTATGGCGGTATTTCAGTATACCTTCCGCCGGTTCGAGATAAAATTTCTCATCACGGAAGAACAGTATGAGGCGCTGATGACGCGCCTGGAGGGCAAGATGGTCGACGACCGCTACGCGCACTCGCTGATCAACAACATTTACTACGATACCCCCGACTTTCTGCTCATCCGCCGCAGTCTCGAGAAGCCCGTCTACAAGGAGAAGCTGCGCCTGCGCGCCTACGGCGTACCGAAGGAGGACGGCAGCGTCTTTATCGAGATCAAGAAGAAGTATCAGGGCGTCGTTTACAAGCGCCGCATCCTCGCGCCGCTGTCGCAGTCCGTCGATTTCCTTTCGGGCAAAGCCCCCTGCCCCGATCCCCTCGATCCCTCGGGCGACGGCGGGCCGGAGCCGCAGCAGATCCGCAAGGAGCTGACCTACTTCCGCGATTTTTACCCCGGACTTGCGCCGGCGATGTTCATTTCCTATGAGCGATATTCGCTCGCAAGCCCCACCGACAGCATCCTCCGGATCACCTTTGACCGCAATATCACCTGGCGGACGACCGATCTCGATCTCTCGCACGGCGTTTACGGAGAGCGCCTGCCGCTGGAGGGCATGGTCCTTATGGAGGTCAAGATCCCCGAAGCGATGCCTCTGTGGCTGTCGCACATCTTTGACGAACTCAAGATCAGCCACGTATCCTTCTCAAAGTACGGAAGAGCGTACCTGAAGGCGCTGGAGGACAAAACGATCGACCCCGCACACGCGTATCTGAAATAAATCCCCGCTATTCATCAGGAGGAAGTACAATGGAACTGTTCGGAATCACCTTCACCGGCATTTACAAATTCATCGTCTGCGCGGTCGCCGCCCTGCTTCTGGGGCTGCCGATCGCCTTCAGCTACACCGTGCGCAACCGCCGGTACAGCAAGAGTTTCGTACTGGCGCTCTTCGCGCTTCCCGTCGCCGTCACCTCGGTGCTCATGATGATCGGCAGTCAGGTCGGCGCCGCCATCGCCATTTCGGGCGCGTTCGCGCTGGTGCGCTTCCGCAGTATCCCCTGCACCGCAAAGGAGCTCGTCAACGTCTTCATGGCGATGATCGTCGGCGTCGCCGTCGCCAACGCCTCGGCGGACGCTCTGCTCGCGGGGATCATCTTCACAGCCGTCGCCTGCGCCGTCAATATCGTCTTCAATATGACGAGGATCGGCGAGACGAAGCGCGCGGAGAAAACGCTGCGTATCACGATCCCCGAATCGCTCGACTATACCGAGGTCTTCGACGACCTCTTCGCCCGCTATACCGCCGAGCACGAGCTGGTGCGCGTCAAGACCGCCAATATGGGCTCGCTCTTCCAACTCACCTATGAGATCGTACTGAAGGACGCCAAAGAGGAGCGCGCCTTCCTCAACGACCTGCGCGCGCGCAACGGCAACCTCGATATCATCTGCGCGAAGACCGTAGAGAATTACGAAAAACTGTAACAGAGCGCGAAGCGCGGCGCGGCAAAGCGCGCCGCGCAGTGAAATCGCTATGCGGTGAAATCGCTGCGCGGTGAAATCCGCCTCGACGGCGGGTTGAGAAAAAATGGGCGCGAAGCGCCTTTGTTTAGGCGGCACCCTTTGTTAAAGGGTGGCGCCTAAAGGGCGCACTCCGCGCGCAGTGAAATCGCCGGCGGGGAAACCCGTCCGGCGGTGAAATCGCTGCGCGGTGAAATCGAACACTTCGTGTTCGGTGAAATCCGCCTCGACGGCGGGTTGAGGACGGGCGCGAAGCGCAAAGGAAGGCGCGGAGCGCGAAGCCGCGGAGCGCTTTTTTAGGCGGCACCCTTTGTTAAAGGGTGGCAGAGGAGCCTTCTCCGATGGGAGAAGGTGTCGCTTGCCGACGGATGAGGCTGATGCCTTTTATGTGGTCAATGGTTGCGGCTACGCCGACAAAACAAAAATCAAATAACTGCTATGCCG
>JAFTCT010000006.1 GCA_017454525.1 Clostridia bacterium | reverse complement strand
TCTCCCATCGGAGAAGGCACCTCAGCCACCCTTTAACAAAGGGTGCCGCCTAAAGAGGCGCTCCGCGCCTTTCTTTGCCGTTCGCAGATAGTTTTCCCGCGCGCCGGGCGGGCGGGGATATTCCGGGGCAAGCCGGAGGTTTGGAACGGGATATCCCCGATCCGGTCGGGAAAAAGCCGCAGGGCGGCTTTTGGAGGACGCAGTCCGCGCGCGGTAAAGCATATTTCAATTCAAAGACAACAAAAAAACGGACGCAGTCCGCGCGGGGTAAATCCATAACTCAAAACGCGACCAAAAAAGACGGACGCTGCTTTCGGGCGGCAAATCCGTCTTTTTTTATTTCCTTTTCACAGTAGGAAAGCTTTTGCGGGGGTTCCCGGGGCGGCTTTTCTCGAAAAGCGTCCCCGGGCCGAACTTTGTAACTCAAAAAGCGCCCCCGGGTCGTACCTTGTATCCCCAAAAGCGCCCCCGGGTCGTATCTCGTGCCCCGGAAAGCGCCTCCGGGCAGAATACAAAACCGGCAAACGGTTTCAGCCGTTTGCCGGTTTTGCAGTTTTGAAAGTTCAGTCAAAATACTTGTGCTGTTCTTCTCCCGAAAGACCCAAAAGATCGGAAAACTCCTTTTTAAGGACCTCCGCTCTGCCGGTCACGTAGGCGCGCAGTTTCGGCACTTCGACGTTTCTCCAGTTATCGTAATTGCAGACCGGGTCATACCGGAGGTCGTGGGCGATGAGCGCGGAGATCTCGTCGATGCGCGCGTTCACGACGCGGTCGGAGAAGAGCGTTTTGCACAGTTCTCCGAGGCGCGCAAGGAAGCGGTCTCTGAAATCGGCGTTCTTCAAGAGTTTCACTGTCAGCCCGTTATTGATCTTGCTCTCAACGCCCTCCTGGTAGGTCCCGAGGATGAAGTGCGCGGAAGAGGGATCGTCCTTCAGATACTCGCCGAAGCCGAGATCGTTGTCGTAAAACAGGAAATGCCACTTATCGTCTTTCCCGCCGGTCGTACGGAAGATCCTGGTGTTGCCCTCGTCGCGGTTGTCCGCCCAGACCAGCGCGATCCAGTAGTCGATCAGGCTGTCGATATCGATTTTGGAGCAGATATAGTCGTAGTTTTCCCTGACGGCGAGATCGTGATTCCTGAAGAACGAGCGGATCTCGCTCCAGTTGCCGCCGTCGCCCCATTCGGTATGCTGCATCGACCAGACGACCGTCGCCTGCAGGGGCGAGCCGCCCATATACTGCGCGACGTAGTTCTGTCCGATCTTTTCCCGGATATAATAGACGCCGACGTATTTGTCGTTGAGGTAGACGTTGCAGGGGCGGTATTTCTGCACGTAGACGCCGGGGCAGTATTCATGCACGAGCGACGTGGCGAACTCGTCGCGCATCATCGCGAGCACGCGATCCTGCGAGCCGGAGCGCAGAACGAAGCCCTTATACTCGCTCACGCCGTCGTTAAAGAGGTCGTAGCGCAGTTTGCTTTCACCGTAGCGGCTGCGGAATTTGATCTGCAGGCTTTTTTTCTCGTATTTGCGGCTGTAGTTCCCGTGGACCTTGACGCCGCAGTTGAGAGAGAACTGCTCCACGCCGCCGACGTACATGGCGATATGCCCCTGGATCTCGAGGTTCTTGTCCATGTAGTAGGGATCGGTATAGATCCCGCCCTCGCCGTACAGGTCGTCGTCCACCACGGTCACTTTGACGACGGGAAGTTCGAAATCATAGGGATCGATGATATAGTCGAAGGCGACGTCCTCGCCGATCAGTTTTCCTTCCTCGAGCATAAGGGCGCGCACCGTCGCCGTTTTATTGACGGTGAGCGTCTCGCCCTTGTAGAGCGCGCTGTTCACGGACGGGCGGCTGCCGTCGGTGGTATAGAAGATCTTTCCCGCACCGCTCAGGGTCAACACCGCCCTGCCCTCATAGAAGCCGCCGGGAATACTCGGCACGGGGGCGCCGGACAGCGCTTTATAGCCCGCGGGATTGGCTTTCCCGAAGCCGGGCGTCTCAAAATAGCGCATACCGCCCTCGCCTCTGCCCCAACTGCGGTCAACCGGGATATGCGGCACGTCAAAGGCGTCCTCGACCGTCCCGTCCGCGCGGCTGAGCACCAGGAACTCCCCTTCGGAGGAGAGCGAAAAGGGCGCGTAAACTCCCGAGATCATATCGCCGTCGCAGTAGACGGTACAGTATTCGCCGGGCGCGACCGTCACGGCGGGCAGACGGTACTTCTTGAGATCCTTGCGGCTGTCGGAGAGGTAATAGGACGACAGATCGACAGAAACGCTTCCCGCGTTAAAGAGTTCGACCATATCGTGCGTATCGCCGTCCTTCTCGAGATACCTGCTGTTGCCGGTCATGACCTCGTTGATGCGCAGACCGGCGCGTTCGTTGATATACGCAAGGTAGCCGGCGTCGCTGTTGGCGCAGCCGGGCGTCGGAAGCGCATAGCCGTTGTCTGAGCAGGTCGTATTGCTGCCGGGCGCCGGATAGGTGAAGGCGCCCGCGTCCCTGCCCTCGGCGTCGCGCAGGTAAAGCGTTTTCCCCTGCCGCGAGAGCAGGACGTTCAGGTCTCCCGCCGCGACGACGGCGTACCGCCCGCTCTCAAGCGTGACGGAAGGCAGCGCGGCGAAAACGGCGTCGGGCGTATCGCAAAGCGAAAAATCGGACAGCGTGACCGGCTGACTGTGGGGGTTATAGAACTCGACGTATCCGGTAAACACGCCGGCGACGGGGTATTTGTTGTTGTGCGGCATCACCTCGGTGATGACCGGCGCGTCGTCGCGCGGCGGCAGAACGACGGTCAGCGACGGCGTGGGCGTGGGCGTCGGGGTCGGCGCCGGAACGGACGTTTCCGTCGGCGTCGGGGGATCGGGCGTATCGGACGGTGTGGGCGCCGGCGTTTCCGACGCCTCGCCCGAGGGCGTGACCGTGACCGTCGGGACGGCGTCGGCTGCCGACGCGCCGGTGACGTCCTCCGACGGCGAATGGACGACCGGCTCCTCCCGGCACGCCGACAAAAGCGTGAGCAGCGCCAGAAGGAACGCCGCCGCGCAGAGAGCCGTTCTCTTGTTTATCTGCTTCATACTGTTTTTCATCTATCTCTGTTCCGCTCCTTAACGGTGGTTTTCTTATGAATATAGAATACCAAAATCGAAGAGAAATTGCAAGAGCAAAACGCATTTTTGCCGAGGATCTTTTTGAGAAAACCGCCGCTTTCTTCTTTTTTGTCCTTTCCGGCGACAATTCTCTTGAATTTTCACGGCGTTTGTGGTACACTGGTCTCACAGAACAAAAAGAGGTAACGGCATGAGAAAAACTCTCTTATCCTATATTCTCTGGAAGGCGGCGGCGGACCTGTTGTATCTGGTCATGCTGCTCGGCGCGACGGCGCCCCTCGGCTTCATCCTGAACCGCGCAAATCTCGGCGACGCGGCGGCGACAAGGATCACGTCGGGCGCTTCCTTCGTCTTTTTCCTGCTGCTTTATTACTATTTTCTCAAGCGCGCCGACCTCTCGGGGACCGGAAAAAAGAAGTTCTTCATCGGTGAGATCGCGGCTTACGCGCTCGTGTGCGCCGTCGGAACGCTTCTTCTCTTTGCCGTGTCGGGAAGCGTGACGCCCGCCGATTTTTCCTACGTTTCCTACGTCTTCCTGCCCACGTACGGCGGCGCCTATCTGACGGGCAATATCTTTGCGGGCGCGCCGGTCACGGTCGCGGCGTTCGCCCTCTGCCTGCCGCTTCTCTTCCTTCTGAAAAGAACGAAGGATCCGGCGCTGACCGGAAGAAAGAACGCCGGACGTCGCGCGATCGAGGGCGAAGCGGTCGAAGCGGCGGCGCAGGACGGCGAAAACGGCGCGGCAAGTGAAACAAACGACGCTCTTCCTTATGAAGCGGCGTCAAGTGAACAGACGAAAAAGGATCAGAACGGCGATGCTTGAAATTGTGATTCGTAAAAACGACGCGGGACAGCGCTTGGATAAATTCTTGCTCAAGAGTTTTTCCAATCTCCCGCCGTCGCTGATGTATAAGGCGATCCGGCAGAAGAAGATCAAGAGAAACCGCGCGCGCGCCGAGCAGAACGCCCTGCTTGAGGAAGGGGACGTCCTGCAGATCTTTCTGCCGGAGGAATTTTTCGTCAAAGAGGCGGCGAAGGACGCCTTCATGCGTCTGACGCCCGAGCTCGCGGTACTCTATGAGGACGAAAACGTGCTCGTCGTCGAAAAGAAGCCCGGGATGCCCGTGCATCCCGACGAAAAGCAGGAAACGGGAACGCTGATCGATCATATCAAGGCGTATCTGTACGATAAAGGCGCGTACGATCCCTCGGCGGAGCAGTCCTTTTCTCCCGCGCTCTGCAACCGCATCGACCGCAACACCGGCGGCATCGTGCTGGCGGCGAAAAACGCCGAAGCGCTGCGCGCGATGAACGCCGCGATCAAGGCGGGCGCGCTCGACAAGCGCTATCTCTGCGCCGCGCACGGCGTTTTTGAAAAGAAGAGCGATCTTCTGACCGGATGGCTGGTCAAGGACAGCGCCAAAAACACCGTGACGGTCTTCGACGAAGCGCCGCGCGGCGCGGGCAGAGAGGTCAAGGAGATCAGGACCGGATACAGGGTGCTCTCCGCCTCAAAGGAACTGTCGCTTCTGGAGATCCGTCTGTACACCGGGCGCACGCATCAGATCCGCGCGCACCTCGCGCATATCGGTCATCCGCTGCTCGGCGACGGCAAATACGGCAGAAACGGCGATCAGAAGCGCTACGGCGTCTACTGTCAGGCGCTCTGCGCCTACCGTCTGACCTTTCACACAGGCGGCGACCCGGTCCTCGGCGGTCTTGACGGAAAAACCGTATCGGTTCCCCTTGAACACGTCGATTTCTTAAAATTCTTTCCGGACTTTCACGGCGAAAACGGATAATCTCCCGAAAACATACCCGACCGGCGCCCTTCATAGAATGTAACACCGTTCTGTGAAGGGTTTTTTGTTTTCGGGAGGACGCCTATGCGCAAAGCCAAACTGTTTCTCTACAACGCGCTGACGGTGGCGGGCGTCGGGCTGATCATCCGCTTCTCGCAGATGGCGTACACCGTCTACATTTCGGGCAAGCTGGGCGCGGAGGGCATGGGACTTCTGTCGCTCATCACCTCGGTCTACGCGCTGGCGGTGACATTCGCCTCCTCAGGCGTCCAACTCACCTGCACGCGCCTGATCGCGGGCGCGCTGTCGATCGACAATCCGCTGGAGGCGCGGCGGGCGCTGCGCGGCTGCACCGTTTTTGCGCTCTGTTTCGGCTTGACCGCCTTCTTCGGACTGTTCGCGCTCTCGGGTCCCGTCGGGCGGGGGATCCTCGGGGAGGAACGCGCCGTATTCTGTCTGCGAGCCCTCTGCCCGGCGCTCCCCGCGGCGGCGCTGTCCTCCTGCTTTCAGGGCTATTTCCCGGCGGTGCGCAAGGCGTACAAATCCTCGGTCGTTTCGGTTCTGGAGCAGGGCGCGCGCATCCTCTTCACCGGCGGCGCCTTCGCGCTCTTTTCGTCCTCCCGAAGAGAGGTCGAAGCCGTGCTCTTTTCCTCCTGCGCCGCGGAACTGTTCTCGTTTTTTCTGAACGCGGCGATCCTGTATGCAGACGCCCGCAGGACCCTTCCGAAGCGCGGCGCCCCGTCGCCGCGCCTTCCGGCGCGCATCTGCGGGATCTCCCTTCCGATCGCCGTCGCGTCCTGGGGACGGGCGGCGCTCCTGACCGCCGAGCACGTTCTGATCCCGCGGGGACTGAAAAAATACGGTGAACCGTCGGCGCTCGGGACCTACGGGATCATGCACGGAATGGCGCTGCCCGTGGTCTTCTTCCCCTACGCGGTGCTCACGCCCTTCACGCAGCTGCTCATCCCCGAGATCGCGCGCTTCAGGGCGCAGAAGGATCAGAAGGGGATCGTGTTCACGCAGAGCATCGCCCTGCGCGCGACGCTGCTCTTTTCCTACGGATGCATGGCGCTCTTTTTCGTCTTCGGAGAGGCGTTCGGGCAGGCGCTCTATCACGTGGACGGCGTCGGCCGCACGGTCTCGCTCTTCGCGCTGCTGATCCCCGTGATGTATCTCGATACCACCGTCGACGCGATCTTGAAAGGCATGGGCGAGCAGTTCTACTGTATGCTGGTCAACATCGGCGACGCCGCGCTCTCGCTGATCCTCGTGATCACGCTCGTTCCGCGCTTCGGCGCCGTCGGCTATCTCTGGACCGTTTTCGCCGGCGAATGCTTCAACACGCTTTTCAGTTTCCTGCGTCTTCACAGACTGACCGGCGTGAAGATCCCCTTTTTTCAGGGCGTGCTCCTCCCCGCCTTCACCGCCTGGGGAACGGCGTATTTCGTGAAACTCCTGCCCTTCACGCGCGCGCTGCCCCTGCCCGCAGCCCTTGCGCTCTCGACGCCGCTCTTCGTACTGCTCTACCTTCTCGCGCTGATCGTGACGCGCGCCCTGCCTCCGGACGACAGAAAATACTTTTTCAGACTTCTCAGGGGAGAGCGGAACCCTCCCGGCGTTCATCGCGAAAAAGCGCCCGGCGTTCATCTTCCTTGACAAAAGCCGCCTCCTTATGGTATAATACCGGACAAAGAGGTGACGGAGCATGGAGAAAAAACTCTCCCGCATCGAAGCGGTGACGCTGGTCGCCGGTTCGGGGATCGGCACGGGCATACTGGCGCTGCCCGCGGCGGTCTCGCGTATTGGACTGTTCGGCGCGATCGCCGCTTACGCCGCGGCGTTTCTGCTGGCGGCGGCGCTCTCGCTCATGATCGTATTTCTGAAAAAGCGCTCGTTTCACCGGGGAGATCTGACGGGCGTGCTCGAAGAGCATCTCTTCTTCGGAAAAGCCGCGCCCGTCCTGCGCGCCGTCTTCTTCATACTGCTCTCGGTGATCCTGCTTGAAAATCTGGCGGCGTATATCCTTGCCGCCGCGGACGTCGTCACGGAACTCTTCTTTCTCCCCGCGCCCGTGTCGAAACTGATCTTCTTTGCGCTCTCCCTGCCGGTGACGTTCTTCGGAATGAAGGGCGTGGGCGTGGGCGAAAAGATCTCGGTGGCGGTCATCGCCGCCGTCGTGCTCCTCTTGAGCGTCTGTTCGTTCTTTCACGTTAAAAGCGGTTTTCATTACGTCTTCGGCAGTTTCACCGGCGCTTCGGCGCTCTACGGACTGTTTCTGTTCGCCTTTTCGGCGATCTTCGCGGTCACGGAGGTCTGCGACCATATAGAGAAGCCCGAAGACGCGGGCAAAGCGGTGATCGGGGGACTTGTTCTCAACGCGCTTCTCACCGCGCTCTTCTGTGTTGCCGCGATCCTTTCTTCGGATCCGGTGACGCCCGTCGCCGTTCTGGGGATGGTAAGGGATCTCCCGCTGCCCGGCGTCGGGATCATGGCGTCGTTCTTCGTGCTCTTTTCGATGCTCTCCTCTTTCTGGTGCAGCGCGGCTGCCGCCGCGGACATGCTCTCCGCCCGCTTTCGTATGGGGCGGAAGACGGCGTGGTGCGCCGTTTCCGTTCCGGCGCTGCTCGCCGCTCTGTTTCTGCCGCTCTCCCTGATCGGGTTCCTGCAAGTGGGCTCCGGCGCGCTTTTCATCATCCTGCTTCTCACCGTTCTGCCCGCCTTTCTTCACGCCGTTTTCAGATCCTCGCCCGCGCTCGGCAAAAAGCGGCGCGTACTCGCCGCCGCGGCGGCGTGTCCGGTATTTCTCGGCGTGATCTACGGGGCGGTCTCGTCCTTTTTCCCGCTCTCATAACGGAGGTATCCATGAAGATCGCTCTGATCTCGCCCGCCGGTGCCATGCACCGGTATAACGGATCGTTTCACAAGGGACTGCATTACGCCCCGATCACGCTGGCGCTGCTCGCGGCGCTGGTCCCGCCGGAACTGAACGCCGGGATCGCCGTGTACGACGAGACCGCCGGACCGATCCCGCTCGACACAGACGCCGACGTGATCGCCGTCACCTGCATCACCGGGACTGCCGCGCGCTGTTACCGCTACGCCGATTACTTCCGGAGCAAAGGAAAAACCGTTCTGTTGGGCGGCGTGCATCCGACGCTCTGCCCGGATGAAGCCGCGCTCCACGCGGACGCGGTGCTGACGGGACTGGGCGAGCAAACCTTTCCGCAGGCGCTGCGCGATATCCGGGCGGGCTGTCTGAAGAAGCGCTACGACGGCGGCGGATGCCCGGACATCGCCCGCCGTCCCCTGCCGCGCAAGGATCTGCTCGACAAAAAGAAATACGTCACGCTCAACACCGTCGAAGCGGTGCGCGGCTGCAATCACTCCTGCACCTTCTGCGCCTATCCCGCGGCGTTCGGACGGCGGGTCATCACGCGGCCGGTCCGCGACGTCATCGACGAGATCAAGAGTTTCAAGGGCAAGGAGGTCATCTTCCCCGACGTCAATCTCATCGCCGACGCCGCCTACGCGAAGGAACTGTTCACGGCGCTCGCGCCGCTGAAAAAATGGTGGTTCGGACTGACGACCACCGCCATAGGCCACAACGACGAACTGCTTGAGATCTTCAGAAAAAGCGGATGCAAGGGATTGCTGATCGGCTTTGAGTCGGTCAATCAGGATACGCAGAAGGAGATCGGCAAGGGCGTCAATCACGTCGCGGAATACAAAGCCCTGATGAACAAGCTCCATAAGAAGGGTATCATGGTCATGGGCTGCTTCGCCTTCGGCGCCGACTGCGACGGTCCCGACGTTTTCGACCGCACGGTCGACCTCTGCGTCAAAGCCAGGATCGACCTGCCCCGCTTTTCGATCATCACGCCCTTTCCCGGCACGGAATTCTATAACGAACTTGAAAAAGAGGGGCGGATCGTCGAGCGCGACTGGTCGATGTACGACGTCGAGCACTGCGTTTACCGCCCGAAGAATATGACGAAAGAGGAGTTGGAGAACGGCGTCGCGCGCGCCTGGAAAAAGGCGTATTCGATCGGGAACATCCTGCGGCGGCTCGATCTTACCAAATTCCGCACCGTCAAGAGCGTTTATATGCTCGTCAATATCGGCTACCGCAAGTACGCCAAAGCGTTCAGGATCTTCGGCAAAGAGATCATGTCGGACAATTCCGACGTTCCGGAGCCTCACGGGGAACGATGAAATGAAAATCACCTTTATTCTGCCCGCGATCGGAAAAAAGAAAGGGCAGCGTTATCTGAAAAGCTGGAAAATGGAACCCCTGACGGTCGCGGTGCTCAACGCCCTCGTCCCGCCGGAATGGGAGCGCGCCTTCTTTGACGACCGGATCGAAACGATAAACTACGCCGCCGAAACCGACGCCGTTCTGCTGACCGTCGAGACCTATACCGCGCGCCGCGCGTACGCGATCGCCGCGCGCTTCAGGGAACGCGGCGTCAAGGTGATCCTGGGCGGCTATCACGTCACGCTCTGCCCGGACGAAGCGGCGCGGCACGCGGACGCGATCGTCGTCGGCAACGGCGACCGCGTGATGCGGGAGGTGCTCGCAGACCTGAAAGCCGGCGCCCTGAAAGCGCGCTACGACGGCGGCGCCTGCATCTCCTACACCGCCCCCGACCGCTCGATCTACCGCGACAAAATGAAGAAGTATCTGCCGATATCGCTCGTCGAGACCGGGCGCGGATGCTATCACAACTGCGAATTCTGCTCGATCGCCGGCTACTACGGCGGCCGTTACATCCACAGGAGCGTGGAGGATATCATCAGCGAGGTGCGCTCCTGCCGGCATAAACTCTTCTTTTTCGTAGACGACAGCATCTTCTCCGACAGGGCGTTCGCGCGTGCGCTCTTCACCGAACTCAAGAAGGAAAAGATCATCTGGACCACGCAGATCACCCTTGACGTCGCGCGCGACGAGGAAACGCTCCGCTTGATGAAGGAGAGCGGCTGCGCGCTGGTGCTCATCGGATTTGAATCGGTCATGAGCGACAATCTGAAGCAGATGAACAAGGGCTGGACCGAGCGTCTGGGAGAGCGCGACGAACTCATCGAGCGCATCCACCGCGCGGGCATCGGCATCTACGCCAGTTTTGTTTTCGGATTTGACGGCGACGACCGGCGCTCCTTTGACGAAACGCTCTCGTTCTGCCGCCGCCACAACTTCTTCGTCGCCGCGTTCAACCACCTGCTCATCTTTCCGAACACCCCGACCTACCGGCATTTCAAGGAGGAAGGGCGCCTGAAAAGCGAAAACTGGTGGCTCGAAGAGGACTACACCTTCGGAAAGATCACCTTTACGCCCAAAAACATTTCGCCCGAACTGTTAAGGAGCTATTGCCGCGACTACAAGAAGGAATTCTTCCGCTTCCCGTTTATCCTCAGGCGCGGCGCGGCGCTCATGAAACGCACGCACCGCCCCTTCATGCATTTCGCATTCCTCGCAACGAACCTCCTTCTGCACTTTGAAGTCGACCGGCGCGTGGGCATCCCGATCGGGGAGAATTTAGAGGAGAAAAGGAAATGAACGGCTGTCCGTGTCTTGCGCGTCCCGAGGACGCAGAAGAACTGCTGCGCGTCATGGAGAGCGGAAAACCGGCGGGCGCCGTATCGCTGCTCATCACCCGCCGCCCCGATCCCTACGCCTCCTATATGGCGGAGCCGGGCGAGGCGCGCGTTTACGCAGCGCGCGCGAACGGAAGGATCACCTGCACCTGCGCGATGCTGACGCGCGACCTCTATATCGGCGGCGAAAAGAAGAAAGCCGCCTATCTCTGCGGACTGAAAAAGGACGAGGGCGCCCGCACGGCGGGCTTCGGTCCCTCGCTCTTCCGCGACCTCGCCGCCTCCGGAGCGGACCTCTGGTTCCTTTCGATCGTCAAGGGCAACGATCGGGCGCAAAAACTCTTGAAAAAGGGCAAACGGCTTCTTTCTCTTGAAGCGCTGTGCGCCTACCGCACCTTCCTTGTGAAGCCGAAAAAAATGAAAGCGCGCCCCTCCCTTCCCTTCAGGCGCGCGACGGCGTCGGACGCTCCGGCGCTGCTTGAATTCATCAGAAGAGAGGGCTCGAAAAAAGAGCTCTTCCCCGTGCCGGACAAACTGTTTTCTTTCCCGGGACTGTCCTGCGGCGATTTTCGTATCCTTTTCAAAGACGGGCGGATCGCCGCGGCGGCGGCGTTCTGGGACCGCAGCGCGCAGAAGCAGTATATCCCGCTGAAATACGGCTTGCCGCTGCGCGCGCTGGGCGCCTTATCCCGCTTCGCCGGCAGATCGGCGCTGCCCGAAGCCGGACGGGTCCTGAACTATCCTTTTCTCTCCTTCTTCCTTGCGGAGAACGACGACAGGGAAACGGCGTCGCTCTTCCTCGACGCTCTGTCAGACGACGCCCGCGGGCGGTACGAGCGCTTCATCATCGGCGTGCCGGAGGGACATTTTGCCTTCGAAAAACTGAAAAAAATGACGAAGATCTCTTTTTCGACCGAACTTTACGCCGTTTCCTTCCCCTTCGCCGGCGTCGAAAGCGCGCCTGTCACGCGGGAGGTTTTCCCCGAATGCGCGCTGCTCTGACGGGATATCCCGGAGAAAAATCAAGTTTTTTTACAGAATTCTGAAACCTTTTCGTTTTTCTTTACACCTGTTTTTCGGAACGGAGAAGAAATACTCCGGGGAAAACGAAAAGAGAAAGGACGGACCAAGTGGAAGACCGTGAGATCGTCGCGCTGTATTTCGCGCGCGACGAAGAGGCGATCGCCTGCTCGCGCGACAAGTACGGAAAGATGCTCTACTGCATCGCCGTCAACCTGCTGCGCGTGCGCGAGGACGCCGAAGAAACAGAGAGCGACACCTATCTGACCGCCTGGAACAAGATCCCGCCCGACGCGCCGTCGCTTCTGGGCGCGTATCTGTCAAAGATCACGCGCTATCTCTGCCTCAACCGCAGACGCGCCGCGACCGCGGAGAAGCGCCCGCAGATCCTCTCGGCGGAGGAGGAACTCATCGAATGCATCCCCTCCTTCGACACGCCCGAGAAGCAGCTCGAAAACGGCTGTCTGCGCGAAGCGCTCTCGAAATTCCTGCGCACGCTCAAGCAGGAGGACCGCATCGTCTTCCTGCGCAGGTACTTCTACGGCGATTCGGTCGCGCAGATCGCGACGCGCACCGGCTTCAAGGAAGCGAAGATCAAGACCGTTCTCTTCAGAACGCGCGCGAAACTGAAGACGCTGCTCGAAAAGGAGGAACTGCTGTGAAAAGAGAAGATAAAGCAAGTTTCCTCTTTGAAGAATTCGGGAATATCGACGACGAACTGCTCACCGAAAGTTCGGGCAGACCGCTTGCCGCGCTCGCCGACAGACAGCAAAAAAAGAAAAGGGCGCGCGTGATCGCCCTTCTGCTCGCGGCGTCGCTCTCCTTCTCGGTCGTCATGCTGACCGTCAACTACCGCATCCGTCAGTCTTCGCCGCCCGACGTCGAAACGACTGCAAACACCCCCTCCGAGATCCTTCCGGAGGAGCGCGCTCTGACCGAAGACAACGAGCGCGCGGTCCTCTTCTCGGGAAGACCTTCGGTGATCCTCGAGGAGAAGAGCGGAGACCGGTATTACTATGAGATCGACCGGGACGCCTACGACCGCCTTCTGACCCTGACCGCCGAAAACAAAGGAGAAAAGACCTCCCTTGACCGCGCGGAGAAGGTCTGGTTCACCGACGGCGACGGCACGGTGATCTCGCCGTACCTGATCTTCACGCCCGGTAATATCGGCTACGGCGCGCTGTTCGACTACGACGACGAAGTGATCCCCGCAAAGGAACTGCAGAGGGAACTGCGCCGTCTGACCGGCGGCGCCGCCGTATAGCGCCGCACAGATTCTTTCTTCCCCGTTCCGAATGAAATGAAAGGATCAGAACCGATGAAACGTATCAAGAATTTTGCATTCCCGCTCTGCGCCGTCCTTCTTACGGCGCTTCTGCTCTCCGCCTGCTCCGGCTACGCGCCGGGACCGCGTCAGACGCCCCCGGAGTATTTCACCCCTTCGGCGGAAGCGGCAAACGTCAGAACAGAACTCGCCCCCGCCTCGGAGAACGGCGCGAAGACCGTCGTTGAAAATCCCTTCGTCGACACGGCAATACAGCCCGTTTCGACCTTCTCGGGCGACGTCGACACCGCTTCCTACACGATGATGCGCAAGATGATCGACGCCGGCTATAATTTCAGAGAACTGAAGGCGACCGCCGGCCGCTCTCTGCGCACCGAGGAAATGGTCAACTATTTCGATTACGACTGCCCCGCCCCCGACGGCGCGCTCTTCGGCGTGAAGGCGACCGTCGCGCCCAATCCCTATAACGCGGGCACCTTCTTGATGAAGCTCACGCTGCGCGCCGAGGACGCCCCGAAAACCGAAAAGAACAACTTCGTCTTCCTCATCGACGTTTCGGGCTCGATGTCGCAGAGCGACAAACTGCCGCTGTTAAAGAAGGCGTTCAGAACGCTTACCGCACACCTGACGGAAGACGACACCGTTTCGATCGTCACCTACTCCGGCAGAGAAGCGGTCGTGCTCGACGGATGCCCGGGAAGCAGCCGCGAGACCGTCCTCGACGCCATCGACTCGCTCGTCGCGCGCGGCAGCACCAACGGAGAAGCGGGGCTGAAAAAGGCGTACGAACTGGCGGAGAAGCATTTTCTGCCCGACGGGAACAACCGCATCATCCTCGCCTCCGACGGAGACCTGAACGTCGGCATCTCCTCCGAGAAAGAACTTGAGGCCTTCGTGGAGGGCAAGCGCGCGTCGGGCGTATTCCTCTCGGTCCTGGGCTTCGGCACCGGCAATTTCCGCGACGCCAACATGGAGGCGATCGCAGATCACGGCAACGGCGTATACTACTATATCGACGGCGATTTTGAAGCGGAAAAGGTCTTCTCCGCCGATCTTTTCAAATCGCTTTACACCGTCGCGAAGGACGTCAAACTGCAGGTGACCTTCTCGCCCGAGCGCGTTTCGGCGTACCGTCTCATCGGCTACGAAAACCGCCTGCTCGACGAAAAGGATTTCGAAAACGATACGAAGGACGCGGGAGACCTGGGCGCCGGCGCGCTCATCACCGTCTTCTACGAACTGCGCCTGGCGGGCGGCTCGACCGACAGCGATTTCGCACGGCTCTCGCTGCGCGCCAAGCAGCCCGACGGAATCAGGAGCATCCTCGAGGAATACGCGATCACGAAGGACGCGTATACCGACGCGCCCGACGACGATTTCCTCTTCGCCTCCGCGGTCGTCGAGTTGTCTCTCTGTCTTCTCGATTCGACCTATAAAGGCGCCTCCTCCCCCGAGCATCTCCTGTCGCGCGTTTCAGCGCTCGATCTGAAGGACGATCCGCTCAAAACGCAGTTCGTCGAACTGGTCAAAAAACTGCTGCAGGCGTGATCACGCGCCGTCGAACACCGTTTCAATGACCTTGGGACAGTTTTCGGGCGAATAGCGCCAGCGCGAAAGGTGCGTCACGTCGTCGGGAATGAAGACGGTCGGCTTCTGCCGTACCGGCGGCATTTTCCCGTGGTCGATGAGCACGAGCTTGATCTTCATTTTTTCGGGATTGACGCTCTTGATGTATACGGCGGCGCGTTCACCGACGCTCACGCCCTCCTTGTATTCGGCAAGTCCCGCAAGGTTGGGCGTCAACTCGATGAACACGCCGTATTCCTCGATCGAGCGCACGATCCCCGTGACCGTCTGTCCCGCCTCGAAGAGCGCGGCATTCTCCTCCCACGTGCCGAAGAGCTCCTTGCAGGTCATATAGATCCGCCCCTTGGCGCGGTCGATGCTCTTGACGGCGGCGCGCAGAAATTCCCCGACGGCGAGCCGGTCGGAGGGATGCGCGATGCGCGAGACCGAGAGACAGTCGATCGAAATGAGCGAGGGGATGCCGCATCCGACGTCCACGAAGGCGCCGAACGCCTCCTCGTGCGTGACCCTGACCGGCAGGATATCCCCGGGCGTCAGGTACTTGATACAGTTCTTTCTGCACTCCTCCTGCGCCAGCCGCCGCGAGAGGACGGCGTAGGTCTTCCCTTCCTTCTTCCGGAAGCCGAGCACCTTGAAGCAGACCGCCTTGCCGACGCGCGAGATCACCGCGATGTCCTTCTGACCGTGCTCGGGCAGAACGCACGTCGCTTCACAGCGCGGTATCACGCCGACGATCCCCTCGCCGAGCTCGACCGTCAGATCGAGCGTGCCGCTGCAGGAGAGCGCCACCGCTTCGAGCGTGACATTCTTCTTGAGCGCGTTTTCAAGCCCCTTGCCGCTTGAAGTGTACTCCCTGTTTTCGGGTGTGTTCAGCCGGGCGCCTTCGGGCAGATATTTTCCGTTCATCATTGCTTGTACCTCCATCTTTTTGCATAGCGGACCTCTACAATCCTATGCGGCAAAAAGACGTAAAAGAACGCTTTCGCGGCGCAAACGCCGCGAAAAGGGTTCTGCAAAAATCGACCCGACAGAAAACGCCGGCGCGGACCGCAGCGCTCCGACCGCCCGGCAGAAAGCGGAAACGTATGAAAAACCGGAACAGAATAAAAAAGGCGCTGCCCGCCGTCTGTGCGGCGGGCGCGCTTCTCTTGATCGCGGCGTTCCTTCTCATCGGCTCCGCCTGCGGTCTTTTTGACAGCGCGCTTCCCCCGTACGACAGGTCTTTGCCCGGCGTCTTTTTCATCGACGTCGGACAGGGCGACGCGATCCTTCTCTCCTCCCCCGACGGCGGATATATGATGATCGACACGGGAAGCGAACGCGCGGCGGACGCGCTTACGGAAACGCTCGACCGGCTCGGCGTGACGGAATTGAAATACCTGCTGCTCACCCATCCCGACGAAGACCACGTCGGCGGCGCGTGCGCGCTGTTCGACCGGCTGACGGTCGGAGAGGTGCTCTGCGGAACTGAAAAAAGCGACGCGCCCTGCTGGAAAAGCGTACTGATCGGCGCAAAAGAAAAAGACCTGCCCGTCCGCACGGTGCGCTCGGGAGACAGGATCGACTTTTCCGACCGCATGACCCTGGAGGTACTGGCGCCGATCGGAGAGATCGGACAAAGGAACGACAACGACAGAAGCGTCGTCGTGCGCGCCTCTTATGGGAACTGCTCCTTCCTCTTCACGGGCGACGCCGAAAAGGAAGAGGAGGACGCCCTCTGCGTGCGCTACGGCAAAACGCTTGAGTCAAGCGTCCTCAAGGCGGGTCATCACGGCTCCTCCACCTCGAGCGGCGAGGGCTTTCTTTCCCTTGTCCGTCCCTCGGTCGCCGTGATCTCCTGCGGGAAGGACAACGCCTTCGGACACCCGCACGAGGAGGTCCTCCGGCGCCTGGGCGAAGCGGGCGCGGAGCAGATCCTTCGCACCGACGTTTCATCGACCGTCATCCTCCAGACAGACGGCGAACGCGTCTTTCCCGCGGAAACGCCGGGCGTCACGCCGTTCGACCGGATCGTCGACCGGATCAGAAATCTCTTCCTCGACGTCCTCTGAAAACGCATTTTGAACGTCAACTGAAAATCATGCTTGACTATCTGTCAAAACGGCGGTATAATGGACGCGGTGTTTTACGCCTGAACGGCAAACGCCGAATATTCCGAAAAGGAGGATCCCATTATGCAAGCGCTGATCTATCTCGGGATCATGCTCGCCGTTATCGTCGTTTGGTTTTTGCTCTTCAAACGCCCGGTGTACGAAGCGATCCTGATCAGTTTTCTTGTTCTTCTGACGGTGACGACCCTGCGCTTCTGTATCACCGGCGAAGGCGTCAACACCTGGGCGAAGGTCCCGACGTACATCAACAAGGGCATGAGCACGTCGCTTCTGTATTCGATGACCGCGTTCGTCGCCATGTCGATCATTCTCACGAAGACCAAGATCATTGACAGCAGTATTGCCGTCATACTGGCGCTTCTGGGGCGCGTCACGGGCGGCGCCGGCTACGTTTCGGTCGTTGCAAGTTCGTTCATGGGCGCGCTTTCAGGTTCCGGTCCCGGCAACGTCATGGCGACCGGTTCGATCACCATTCCCGCAATGAAGCGGTCGGGCTTCCCGCCCGAACTCGCGGCGAATATCGAGAGCAACGCGAGTTATCTCGGCAATATGATCCCGCCCTCCGGCAACATCGTGGCGGCGCTCGGCGCGCTGACCGGTATGGCTGCCTACGGCGCGGATTACATCTCTCAAGGCGAATTCTGGATCGTCATGTGGGGCTGTTCCCTCTGGTTCATCCTGCAAAGACTGATCACCGTGTTCATCTTCTGCAAAGCGTACAAGGTCAAGCCCATTCCCAAAGAGGAACTGCCCAGTCTGAAGGAGACCTTCAAAAAGGGCTGGCAGGGACTGCTGCTTCCCTTCATCATCCTCGCACCCTTCATCCTTGACTATTTCTTCAAGGACGGTTTCTTCACCGAACGCCTCGGCAAATCGGGCGCGGGCAATATGTCCAGCAGCCTGCTGATCTTCATCGGCGGTCTTGCGTCCCTGTACGCCGTGATCGTCGTACTGCTGAAAAATCACGGCAGCGACAGAAGATCCGTCACCCCGCACGCGATCGCGAAAATGTTCGCCGGAAGCGTCAAGACCATTGCGCCGGCGATCGGCGTCTGCGTGATCGGCTATATGATCGGCGCGATGTTCACCGACCTGAAGGTCACCGACGAACTGTTGACCTTCATCCAGTCCATGAATCTCGGCAGATTCCCGCTCGTGATCCTGATCAGCGCGATCACCTGCTTCTTGGGCATGGTCATTCCCGGCTCCTCTCTCGTCGTCATCTTCGGACCGACCTTCATCACGGTGCTCTCCGCCGTCGGCGTGCATCCCGTGCTCGCCGCCGCGATGCTGCCCTGCATCTGCGGCGTGATGTGCGGCATCACCCCGCCGCTGGGACTCGGCATGTACGCCGGAATGTCGCTGGCGGAATCGGATTTCGGAAAGACTCTGAAAAACAATCTGTGGTGGGTCGGCGCGCAGTTCGTTATGCAGATCGTTGTCCTTATGGGCGTACTGCCGATCATGGGACTGCCCTATTCCGCGCTGTAAGGAGGGAACGTCATGAATAAAATCAGAGAAAAACTCGCGCCCGTGACAAAGGTGTGCAAACTGATCTTCGGCTACGGCATCATGGTCGTCCTCTTCGCCGGCGGACTGACCTTCTTCGGCTACCTCGCCGCGCTGATCATCGGCGGCGAAACGGCAACCGCCATGTGCACGGTCATTTACAAGAAGATCGTGCCGGTCATCGTTTACGCGTCCACCGTCCTCATTCTCTTCGGGCTGATCACGATGTATATGGCGGGCGAAAAAGCCCTGATCCCCGATAAGAAAAAGGCGTCAAAAGAAGAGGGCGAAAAGTAAGCGCCCTCCTGCCCGCGGCGAAAAGGAAAACGGCAAACGGGATCTTTCGCCCCGGCAAAAAAGTGAAAAAAGGAGCGTTTCACTTCGCGCGGCTGCGCGAATGAAACGCTCCCCTTTTTTCGCCGGAATCAGTTCTCTTTCGGCGTTCCGGCGTTATCGTTTCCCTTCTTCGTTTCGACGGGACCGACGTGCGAATACGGATTCTTGTTCGCATTCTGATTTGCGGTCTCGCGCTCGAGCGTCTGTCCCCAGCGCCCGAAGAGGACCATGAAAAAGTAAACGACCCAGTAGACGACCCAGCCGATGCAGATCCCGATGAACCACCAGATGGAGATCGGAACGGTGAAATAGAGGATCAGCGCGACGATCGCCGGTATGCAGAAAATGAGACTGGTCACGCCGAACAGCGCAAACGCCGTCAGCCCGAACATCTTCGCGCCCTTTTCCTCCTTTTCAGTTTCGACAGGCATATTACCGTTATTCATAGTATTCTCCTTCCGCGCGCGGTTTCCGGCGCTTTTCAGTATTTTCCCTGCCCGCTTTTGTGCGAGTAGGGATTTTTGTTTTCATTCTTTTTCTCTTCCTCCTCGATCCCGGCGCCCCAGCGCGCATAACGGATGATCAGGTACCGTAAGAACCGGATGATCAGCCACGCCGCAAGCGCGCCCCAGAACCACAGGATCGAAATATTGGCGACAAAGTGCAGGATCAGAAGGATCCACGCGGGCAGCGACAGAAAGAAACTGGACAGCGACCAGAAGAGAAAGAGGAACAGACCTGAAAAAAACGAAACGACTCTTTCCTTTTTCAACGCGGCGCCCTCACTCCTCCGGCTTGCCGCCGGGCGCGCCGGCGGACGGCGCGCCGTCTTTCGGCGCTTCCTTTGTCGGCGCTTCCTTTGCCGGTTTTTCCTCCGTCGGGGCTTCTTCCGCCGGCGCTTCCTTTGCCGGTTTTTCCTCCGTCGGGGCTTCTTCCGTCGGGGCTTCCTCCGTCGGCGCTTCCTTTGCCGGTTTTTCCTCCGCCGGGGCTTCCTCCGTCGGCGCTTCTTCCGCCGGCGCTTCCTCAGCCGGTTGTTCCTCTGTCGGTTGTTCCTCTGTCGGCTTTTCCGCGGGCGCCGCGTTCTGCTGTTCCATGAACTTCTTCACGGCGTCCTCGCCCAGACGCTCCGACATCATCTGTAAGAGCAGCGCCTGCATCATCTGCTGCTGCTGCTCGTTGTTCATACGGATGCGCGCTTCTTTTTCCTCAAGTTCTCTGCGCTTCTTGTCCTCCGCCTCCTGCTCCGCCTTCTTCTTCCTGCGGTCGTATTCGGCGAGCTCCAGGCGCGTTCTGGTCTCCATTTCCTCATATACTTCGATCTCGCGCTGATAGTCGGCGTCGGCTTTCAATTCCGCCTCGTGGATACGGGAGAAGATCAGACCCGTCAGGATGAGATGCGCGCCGAAGAGAACGCAGAGCGCCATGGCGGGCACCGCCGCCAGAAGATAGACGTCGGTCGGCAGCGAGCCGAAGACCGGACCTTTTGACAGAACGAGCGGCAGGAGCGGCAGACCGGCGCCGAGCGCGATCAGTACGCCGATCACGATACAGCGGTCAGAGGGCGTTTTGGTCTCCTGGTCGTATTCGGCTTTCCAGTACGCCGTGACGATCTTGCCGTAATAGACGTTCGCCCGCTTGTAGGTGCCGAAGATCAGGCAGCAGGCGACGATCCAGACGACCAGCGAAACGACGAGCGTGATGAGCAGAACGACGATCGTCACCGTTTTTCCCTCGCCCGCGGTGAGCATCGACATGAAATCCTTTCCGATGACCGAACTGATCACCGCGAAGATATTGTCCTTGAACGCCTCCCCGACCGAAGTCAGTCCGATCGACACGAGCAGACACACGACCACCAACAGGGAGATCGCGGCGATGCCGAAGATCATCAGCGTGATGAGCATCGCTCTGCGCGACGCGCCGAACACCTTCTGCGTACCGATCAGGTCGGTGTTCTTCGTGGAAGAGAGTTTCGTGAGGCGCCATCCGAAGATCGAACCGAGGATCGACGTGATGAAATACACGAGCGCCGGAATCGCCGTGATCGCATAGCAGACGAAGCCCTGCCCGCCGCGCACCGCCGTCAGGATCGCGACGGTCAACTGTAAGAGACATACGGCGGTGATGACGTGCAGAAGGATCGTCGCCGCCTTGTGCGCGGGGGAAGAAAACGCCTCTTCGATCCGTTCCGACATCAGATTTTTTGCCGCCTTGACCTTGTTCTGCTGAATTTTGCTCGCGATGTGCTCGCCGCACAGCGGACAGCAGATCGAGCCCTCGGGCAGGTTTTCGTTACATACCGGACAATTCATGGTGCCCTCCCTCTTTTTCGTTTGAAACGCACGACCGACCGACCGTCGGTTACATTTTCCCGTATATATTATATCATAGAGAAAACGTTCTGTCAAGAAGATGCGAAAGCGAAAGACTATGTGCAAAGCGTCGAAAATTCACGGCGATACTTGACAAAACGCACAAAGAGTGCTATACTTTTCCCGTAAACGCGCAAACAGAGTAAGGTCTTCTGCGTTGGCGGACAGTCTCCGCCTGTAGTGCCGTCCGGACGGGGAGTTGTCGGGCGGACGAAGTGATGAACGCGGTGGAGGACCTGCATCCCGCTGTTGCATCGGAGAATACCGTCTCCCCCTTGCAGCCGAAGGATCCCTTTGCTGCGCGGAGGAGGTTTTTTTATGGCGCAAACCGCAAACCGTCCAAGGCGCGCCGCCGCGCGCGGGGCGCTGCTTCGTCTGGCGACCTGCGCGGTCCTTATCGCGCTCTACGTGGTACTCAACCGTTTTGTTTCGATCTCCCTTCCCGGCGCGAAGATCGGCTTCAGCGTGATCTGTCCGATGCTGGCGGCAATGGTCTGCGGACCGCTGTCGGGCGCGCTCGTCTACGCGGCGGGCGACTTCATTTCGGCGATGCTCTTCCCGTTCGGTCCCTTTCATCCCGGCTTCACCGTGACCGCCGCGCTCATGGGACTGACGTGGGGGATCCTCTGCCATCCCCGTCCCTTCGGGCTCTATGAAAACAGGTGCATGACGCTTGAGGGGAAGAAAAACAAGGTCTACGCGATCCTGCTTGCTTCCGCCGCGACGGTCGTCAACTGCCTTGTTTTAGGTCTGCTCGTCAATACCGAATGGGTCGCGCAGCTCTACGGAAGCAAAACCTACCGGGGCTGGTTTCTGTACCGCCTGCCCGAATACGCCGTCATGGTGCCGGTCAATATCGTTCTGGCGTCGGTCTTCATGCCGATTTGTGCCGTCCTGCGCAAAAAAGGGTTCATGCGCTATTCGCGCGTATAGCCGAAACGAATACTTTGCCGGAAATCTTATGACCGTTCTTCCGGCATTTTTTATTTTTTTGCAAAAAAAACGTAAGATTTTCCGATCTGCGGTATAGTATCAATGAAAGGATCATCACGGAGGGAGAAATGGACGACGCCGAGCTTCTTTCTGAACTGCGCGCCTCCCCGAACGACGGGCTGCGCCGTCTGGTATTCACGTACGAACAACTGCTTTACAGCGTCGTACGCGGGGTGCTTCGCCGCGCCTCCGACGCGGACGTCGAGGAATGCGTATCCGACGTCTTCACCGATTTCTACCTTGCGCTCGACCGTTATGATCCGTCGATCGGAAGCATCAAAGCGTACCTCTGTGTGATGGCGAAAAACAAGGCGCTTCTTCTTTTGCGTTCTTCCGCGCGCCGGAGTACCGAAGACCTCGAAAGAGCCGACGAGGAAGCGGACGACGGCGTTTCCGCGGAGGAAGCGTACCTGACGGAACATCAGCGGCGGGAACTCGCGCGCACGGTGCGGGATCTCGGTCCGCCAGACAACGAGATCATCTTCCGGAAGTATTACCTCGGAGAAAGTTCCGCCGCGATCGCTTCCGCTCTCGGAATAAGCGAAAACAACGTCAACGTCCGCACGCACCGGGCGCTGAAAAAACTGAGAAAGTGTTTTGTGCCATGAACGAAGAGCAGCTTCAAAAAGAATTTGAAAAAATGAATATCGAAGAGGTGGATATGCTCTCCGACTGCTGTCACGGAAACGCTCCGCGCTCCGCGCGGGTGCTGGCGCTCGTGTACGAAAAAACGGGCGTTGATCCCTATGAATCACACGAAAGCGACGTGCCCGCGACCGACGATCGCCCCGCTTCCGCCCTCTCCCGCAGAAGACGGCTTCTGCCGGCGCTCGCCGCCGCGCTGGCCGTCCTTGCGATCCTGATCCCCGTAATGATCGTATCGATCGGCCGCGGCGTCGGCGTCGGACCGTCCGGATCCGACGAAACGGCCGCCGAACCGTCTTTGTCTGAAAAAGACGTGATCCGCTTAACGCTCGACGTGTATGAAGATCCCCGGTACGTATTCATCGGTGATCGGACAGCAGATCTTTCCACAGCAAATCTTTCCTCTTTTGACCGTTCAAACGACAATCTCATTTATTTCATCAATTCCGTTAGTTCCCGGGAAACACTCCTCGATCCCGTTATCGAATTGTCCTTGACCGTCAGGGCTATGGAAAAAAACGCGGCGCTGGGTGCGTATCCGTTTCTAAAGAACGTCAGTGAAGCGATTATCGGCGAAGGGGTCGTGAGGATCGCCGCAAACGCCTTCAAAGACGCCCGGTTCTTAACGAGCGTCACGCTTCCGGCAAGCCTGACCGAGATCGGGGACGGCGCGTTTGACGGCTGCTCAGGGCTGATCAGCGTCACGGTGCCGCCCGAAAACCCGACGTTCAAAGTCGACGGGAACAAATTGATTGAAAAGGAAACCGGCAAAGTCGTTTTCACGTGGACGGCGGCGCCGAAAGCCGTGAACGAAGCAGAAAACTGAAAGGAAAACGAAAGTATGAAAACGAAGATCATCGCATTGTTTCTCTGCGCGGCTGCGCTGCTCGTGTTCGCGTCTTGTTCAGAAACAGAGCTTTCACAATGTACGCACGAATATAAGGAAGAAGTCCTTTCCCTGCCCGACTGTTGGAACGTCGGAAAGACAAAATACACCTGCGTCCGATGCGGCAGGGTCTATTATGATCAAACCTTTGCGGAACACACTTTCCTTGACGGCGTGTGTACGCGCTGCGGTGACAGCGAATCAGAGTTTTCGCCGGTTTTCGGCGGGCATTATACACTCGGTCCCAACGACGCTCCTGTTTTCGTCCCCGATCCAAGCATCATTGAATCCTATGAGCTGACGGGGGTAGGAAACAATTCCGGAAGCGCGTACCATGTTCCGGAAATGCATGACGGCAAGCCGGTCTCGTCCATCGTCCGCGGGGCGTTTGAAGGCCGTGTCTTTGACACGATCTATCTTCAGCACAGTCTACAAAACCTGAGTTCTGACGCTTTTGACGGCGTGACCGCTTCAGACGGCGGCGCACCGACCTTCATTCTCGACGATCCCGAGGGCGCCGGGCTGTTCATCGTTCGTCAGAACTGCCTCATCAGAGCATATAACGACGATATCAAAAAGTCGGGGGCAGGCGAATCGGTCTATGCGGAACTGTACGCCCTTTTGCCGGGATGGACCATGATCGACGACGGGTCGATCAGAGCGATCGGAGACAACCTGTTTAACGGAGCGACGATCGGGAGCTTCACCGTTCCCGAAGGAGTGGTCAAGATCGGAAATAACGCCTTTGCAAACTGTGCGAGACTTACAGAAGTGCACTTGCCCGATGGGCTGAAGACGATCGCCTCCGGCGCTTTTTCCGGGGACGGAATGCTGAAAGACGTAGAGTTTCCCGATTCCCTTGAGATCATCGGAAGTGTTGCGTTCAAAGACTGCACGTCGCTGAGCAAGCTCGTTTTCGGGGCGTCTTTGTCGGAAATCGGCGACAGTGCATTTATCAACTGCACGGGGATCAGAACGATCGAAGCAGAGTCCTTCCTTCGCGTGATCAATTTCGGTGCGTTCAAAAACAACACTTCTCTTAAGAGTCTGAAACTCAAAAAGGGTGTGAATTCTCTTGAATCCGATGCGTTCAGAGGATGCCTTGAGCTTGAGGAACTGTATATCGGGACGCTCGGAAAAGGCTATTATTGGGAAGCCTTCCAGGAATGCACGAAGCTTCACAAGATCACGCTGTCGAAAGATGCAGAATCGCTGTATATGTGGCATTTTCTGGGTACCGATATCAAAGAGATCGCCGGCGGCGGGGACGTGCTCACCGTCGAAGACGGCAGGGTGATCGACAAAAAGAAGGGGATCCTCTACGCGGTCGTGGGCGATTGTACGGATCCGCTTGCCGGCGTAAAACAGATCGTGACCGGCGCGTTCTCGCAAAGCACCGTCAAAAAACTGACGATCCCGGGAGACTTAATCATCGAAGATAACGCCTTTGTGAATGCAAAACTCGAAGAAGTGACCGTCGAAGAAGGCATCACGGAACTTCCGAGTATGGCTTTTCAAACCTGCAAAGAGCTCCGTTCGGTGGTTCTGCCCGCGTCTCTTCGCACGGTGCACTACGGCGCGTTTCAATTCTGTTCGTCGCTTCATGATCTGGTGATCCCGATGGGCGTCGAGAAATTGGAAACGTGTTTTACGGGCTGTACGTCCCTGCATTCGCTGACTCTTCCGTCGACGCTCACCTCTTTTGACAAGGCGCTGCGCGCACACGGAATCGTACCGGTCGGTACCATCTATTATCTCGGTACGGAAGAGCAATACAGAAGTACGGGGTTAGACATAGCGATCCGAAACTCGTTCGGAAACGACGTCGTCGTTGTTTTCCAACATTAGAAGCGCGGTTTGCAGGAACGAAGGTTTGCGGGAATGGAAACGAAGATCATCGCGTTCCTTCTCTATGCCGCCGCGCTTTATGCGTATGACCGCAAAAAAAGGGGCTGTTTCATTTGCCTGCAAATGAGCAGCCCCCGCAAAACGGATGGTCGGGATCCCGTCCGTTTTGCGCGACTTTTGCGGTTTTGTCCGGACAGGCGAACGCTTATTGTCTAACAATATGACAAAACCGAGGCGT
>JAFTCT010000027.1 GCA_017454525.1 Clostridia bacterium | reverse complement strand
TCCGCACGGATCGGTTTGTTTCCGTGCGGACGCGCGCCGCATGATTTTTAACGACAGTCCCGACGCCTTCGCCCATGGGACGGGGTCAGGGGATCCGGACGAGGTCCTCTCCGTTGACCTTCACGCGCTCCGGCGTCCGCGCCGGACGGCAGGTGCAGAGGACGTACCCTTTTTCGGGGACGCAGACCTTTTCGCCGTCCTCCGCGCAGTGCGCGAGCGTAAGGTCGAAGAAGGACAGCGCGCGCTCCGTTCCGCCCGAGACCAGAGCGATCCCTGCGCCGCAGTTCATGAGATATGCCGCTTCGCCCGACGAAAAGGCGTGGGCGTCGGCGTGGGCGTCGGCGTTTGTGCCTGCGACGGGCTTGCCGCCGTTTCCGCGGACGACCCCGCCGTTTCTGCTGTCGGCGCGGGGGTCGGCGTATTTGCCGCCGCGGAGGCGGGCGCAGTCGTGCTTTCGGGCGGCGGAGACTGCGCGCAGGCGCAAAGGAGCGGTATGATCATCAGCGCGCAGAGCAGCGCGCACGTAAACTTTTTCAAACGGGCGGTTCATCGACGGTTCCTCCTTTTTTGCGCCTTGCGGTGCTGTTGCCGGGATGACGCTTCCGGCTTTACAGCAGCATTATTACGCTTTTTGCGGCGTTTTTCAAGACGGAATACCGGTTTTTTTTGAAAATGCTTGACAAGGTCCTTTGAATGTGATACAACTTAATTGCAATAAAGAGAAAAAGAATACAAAAGGGAGAAGAAAAATGCAGTATACCTACTATCCGCAGGACGTCTGCTCACGGCAGATCGACTTCGATATCGAAGGAAACGTCATAAAGAACGTCCGTTTTACCGGCGGCTGCAACGGCAACCTCAAGGCGATCTCCAAACTGGTGGACGGCATGACCGTCGAGGAGATCGAAAGGATCCTTGGCGGAAACACCTGCGGCGCGAACTATACCTCCTGCGCCGACCAGTTCGCACGCGCGGTGCGTGCCGCGTACAACGCCGCAAAGGAAGAACAGTGAGAAAACGATGGATAAACGATTTGACTGTCTGAAACTCGACCGCCAGCTTTGCTTCCCGCTCTACGCGGCGGCGCGGAAGGTGATCGGGCAATACGCCGAACCGCTTGAGAAACTGGGGCTGACCTATACCCAGTACGTCGTGATGATGGTGCTCTGGGAGGAGAAGAGCGTGAGCGTCAAGGAACTGGGCAGACGCCTCTATCTTGACAGCGGCACCCTCACGCCCCTGCTCAAGACCATGGAGAAGAAGGGGCTCGTCCTGCGCGCCCGCTCGAAGGAGGACGAGCGCGTCGTCAACGTTTCGCTCTCCTTTGAAGGAGAGGCGCTGAGAGAAAGGGCGCTGTCTGTACCGGCGGAGGTCTCCGCCTGCGTGCGCCTTCCGGAAGAGGACGCGCAAAAGCTCTACGAACTGCTGTACGAATTGCTTGCCTCCATAGAGGATCGGTGATCACCCGCCGGATGTCGCTTGCATTCACCCGGCGCGGGGCGGCGTGGGACGAAAGTGCAAAATCACGCTCCTGCAATAAAGGATCCGGGCGCGCCTGCGGTCAAACGACTGCCGGTGCGCCCGGATCCTGTCTGTTTTGCCAAAGGGTCATTTGACCGCCGAGAGGACGGCGGTCACGCCCTGCACGATGAAGATCACGCCGACGACGATGAAGAGCCAAGCCGCGGCGGAACTGCGCAGAACGATGAGCAGGACGCCGAGGGCGATCGCCAGAAGCGCGGCGATGACGGGAAACAGTTTTCCGCGCTTCTGTCCGAGCGCGCGGACGAGATCCGCGACGCCCTTGAGCAGATAGAGCACGCCGAAGATGATTAGCAGGATGTCCAGAAAGAACCGGCTGCCGATGATCAGCACGACGCCGATCACGACGAAGACCGTGCCGGACAGGTAGTCTTTGTCGGCAAAAAACTGAACGATGCCCGAGATCACGAAGAGAATGCCGACGATGAGCAACAGCAGGTCCAGGATCCCGGTGCGGAAGATGCAGAAGAGGACGCCGACGGCGATGTAGAGAAGACCCGCGATCAGATCGTTGCGCCTGACGGGCGAAGAACGTCTTTTGGTCATAAGAGTTACTCCTTTCTTCATTTTTCGGTCTTATTATAGCATACTTTCCGGGTTTTTTCAAAAGATTTTTCGAAAAACGCGAAAATGATTCCTAAAAAACGATAAATCGGTTCCAAAAAGCAAAAACGGTTCCGGAAAACGCGATAACGGTTCCGGAAAAGCAAAAAATGTCTGTGTTGACATTGCGCGCGATTGATGATATAATCAACAAGGAAAAAGAGGCGCCTGCCGGCTTTTATGAAAGGAGGGAACGGCATGACGAAAAATGAATACCGGAACGAATACCGGTTCGATTACGCGCACCCCGAAGCCGTTCCCGACGGGATCCTGCCCGCGCTCGAGGCGCACGGCGTGCTGCCCGGGGAGGTGTCCCTGCTCGTGCGCGCCGATCTGAACGACGGCTTTACCTACGGCGACGTGTTCGTCTTCTTCGCGGGGGCGCGCTTCTGCGTCCTTTCGGGGACCTTCGCCGATACCGCGGGCGGAAAGCGCTATATCGAGCGCTCCTTCCGGTCATTCTGTCAAAACGATCTTTCGGGATTCAGGGTGGAGGATCAGGCGTCGATCTGTATGCTCACCGCCGAGGAGAAGGGGAAGAAGATCTTTGTCTGCTGCGCCGGCAAAACGCTGCGGGAGGATCTGACGGTCTTCGCCGGATACGCGAACGAACTGACCGGCAAGGGCGCGTTCACGCCCGATCCCGAGGGAAAGCATGAAAGAAAAGAACTGTTCTGCCCGAAGTGCGGTCTGCGCTATGCCGATCCCGACGCGAAGATCTGCCCGAAGTGCATGAAGCGCACGGGCGTGGTGCGGCGCACGTTCGCCCTCTTCCGGGAGTACCGCGCAAGGATGTTCCTCATCCTGCTCGCCTTGATCGCCGGCGGCGCTGCCGCGGTGATCGCGCCCTATCTTTCGGGCGAATTCCTCTATGAGAAGGTGCTCTCGAACGCCGGGAGCCCCTACTACGGCAAACTGCTCTTCGCGGTCCTTGCGATCGTGGCGACGCGCGTTTTGTCGATCGCGGTGAATTCTCTGCACGGCGTGCTGTCCGCCCGGCTGGCGGCGGATATGGAGTATAAGCTGCGCCGCACGATCTTCTCGTCGATCAACCGCCTGTCGCTCTCCTTCTTTACCTCCCGCCGCACCGGCGGGCTGATGACCCAGGTCGACAACGACGCCGAGACGATCTACTGGTTCTTCTGCGACGTCCTGCCGGAATTCGCGCTCTACGGCGCGCAGATCCTGGCGATCACGGTCATCATGTTCCTTATCAATCCGATCCTGGCGCTCGCCGCGGTGTGCGTTCTGCCGGCGGCGGTGCTGATCGCCGTCCGGTGCTTCAAAAAAATGGACGTGCTGCACACGAAGCGCTTCACCCGCAAGAGTTCGCTTTCGGCGGCGCTCTCCGATATGCTCGGCGGCATCCGCGTCGTGAAGGCGTTTTCGGGCGAGGAGCGCGAGAAGAAGCGCTTTGACGTCAAGAACCGCGATATGACCTCGGCAGACCTGAACGCTTCGCTCTACAACGCGCGGGTCTTCCCGCTGCTCACCCTGATCATGCGTCTGGGCACGGTCTTCGTCTGGGCGGTCGGCGGCGTGATGATCCTCATGGAATACCGCTCTCCCGGGCTGATCGGCGAATCGGGCATACTGACCTACGGGATGCTCGCGACCTTCCTTTCCTACGTCTCGCTGGTCTACGACCCGCTCTTCGCTTTCGCCGAGGGCATTCTGATGACGACCGACAGTCTCAACGCGATGGGGCGGCTGATCGAGATCATGGACGCGCAGCCCGAGGTGAAGGAGAAGGAAAACGCCGTCGATTTGCCTGCCGCCGAGGGGCGCGTGACCTTTGAGGACGTCGGCTTCAGTTATACGCCGGGCGTGACGGTGCTCGAGAAGGTCGGTTTTGACGTTGAAGCCGGGAAGACCGTCGGGATCGTCGGCAGGACCGGCGCGGGGAAGAGCACGCTCATGCATCTGCTCACGCGGATGTACGATCCGACAGAGGGGCGCATCCTCATCGACGGCGTCGATCTGAAGGATCTCTCCTTCGGCTTCCTGCGGCGCAATATCGCGATCGTTTCGCAGGACACCTATCTCTTTTCCGGCACGGTCATGGACAACGTGCGCTACGCGCGCCCCGACGCGACGCCGGGAGAAGTGATGGACGCCTGCGTCGCCGCGGGCGCGAACGAATTCATCATGAAACTGCGCGACGGCTACGACACGAAGATCGGGCAGGGGTACGCCGATCTGTCGGGCGGCGAAAAGCAGCGGCTCTCGATCGCCCGGGCGATCCTGACCGACCCGAAGATCCTGATTCTGGACGAGGCGACCTCGGCGATGGACACCCGCACCGAGCAGATGATCCAGAGATCGCTTGAGACCTTCATGAAGGGGCGCACGACCCTGATGATCGCCCACCGGCTGTCCACGCTGCGCATCGCGGACGAACTGATCGTTCTCGACAAAAAGCGCGTGTGCGAGCGGGGCACCCCTGAAAAACTGGTCAGGGACAAGGGCTTATATTACGAACTTTACAAACTGCAGGTCGAGTCGATGAAGAATATCGGAGTTTCCGAAGAGGATTGAGGATATGAACAATAACGGCTTTTATGAGATCGCGGGACTGACGCTCTTTGAACCGTCAAACTCGGTGATCCGCGGGGAGAACGGCTTTCCCGTGCTGTTTACGAAAAGCAAAGAGGGCGAAAAGCGCGTCGGCGTCGTCGAGGCAAAGCGCGCCTTCCCCTTTGAATGTGAAAACGAATATATTGTTCTGGAAGACGGCGAGGGCAGGGACCTCGGCGTGATCCGCGATCTTGCCGCGCGCAGCGAGAGCGAGCGGGCGGTGCTCGGCGCCTGCCTTGAGCGCCGCTACTATATGCCAAAGATCCGGGGGCTTTACAAGGTCAGCGACAAGTTCGGCTTCTGCTATTTCAAGGCGTCGACCGACGCGGGCGACGTCGAGTTTTCGGTGCACGATCCCTACAAATCGATCGTCCTGCTCGGACGGCGGATGATCCTCACCGACGCCGACGGCAACCGCTTTGAGATCCCCGACGTCGACGCGCTGCCCAAAAAAGACAGAAAAAAGATCGAACAGTTCTTATACTGATCGCCCCGCGGCGTCGGTCATATTCCTTTGAAAGGAGGTCAAACGGTTGGTTTTCAGAAAGAAAAAAGTGAAAAAAGAAGATCCCGAGCAGGTTTTATTCGCCTGGGACGAAACGGCAGAAGCAAGGAAAGCCGACCGTCTGACGCTGATCCCCTATCGTTTCAGCATTCTCGCGGGCGGTGTGAAGCGCGTCAAAGGGATCCTTGCGGTATATCGCGATAACGTCGAAAACTACGAGGACGGAACGCTCGTTTCGCGCCGCGCCGCAAAGGATTTTGACGGCGCGCGCCCGGCGGCGGACGGATCGCTCGCGTCGATCGTTTTTACGGTCGGAGACGGGCGCTTCCTTGCGGCGTCGTCGGACCTGAAGCAGAAGAAGCGCTTCGGCGCGGAAGCCGGCGCGCTCGACCGCTATTTTGAGGAAGGGGTCTATAAGAAGCCGGCGGCAAGGCAGGCGGGGAGCGTCTGCCCGAAATGCGGCCGTCCCTTCAAGCCGGGCAGCGGCGTCTGTACGCACTGCGGCGGTAAAAAAAGGCAGATCCTGTGGCTTTTGTCGATGATGAAGCCGGCGCTGCCGCTCATCATCCTTTCGACCGTTATCTGCATCGCCTTTTCGGCGGTGGGGCTGATCCTGCCGTCGATCTCCAAAACGATGGTCGACGGATATCTGAAAAACCCCGCGGCGACGAAGAGAGACGTGCCGGTCTATCTTCTGATCGTGCTGCTCTTCTTCGGCGTGACGGTCGCCCAGCGCGTGCTGTCGGCGCTGCGCTCGGCGATCTCCGCGCGCAGCGGCTCGAAGATCGTGCGCACGCTGCGCGCGTCGGTCTTTGAAAAGGTGCAGGCGCTCTCGCTTTCGGCGGTCAACCGCCGCACCGCCGGCGAACTGATGAAGCGCGTATCGTCCGATACGCAGGTCATCGAGGGCTTCCTCTCCACCACGCTCGGCATGATCGCCGAGATCGCCTTCACGCTCGTCGCGGTCGCGGTGATCCTCATTTCAAACGATCTGTCGCTCAATACCCACCTGTTTCTGCTGCTCTTTGTCCCGCTGATCCCGGCGGCGATCCTCTTCCTCGTGTTCCACCGGAAGATCCACAGCATTTACGGCACGCTCTGGAAGGTCAGCGCGCGGGCGAGCGCGATGATGCACGACATTTTTTCGGGCATCCGCGTCGTGAAGGTCTTCGGCAGGGAAAAAGGGGAGATCGCGCGCTACGACCGGGCGATCGACGCCATGCGGAAAATCGAGAAGCACAACGAGACCTTCTGGGCGATCCTGCAGCCGATCGTGAATTTCCTTTTCTGCGTCGGCGAATATCTCATTCTCTATTTCATCGGCAGGGAAGTGCTGGGCGATACGATGACGCTCGGCGATATGACGCGCTATGCGATGCTGGCGTCGATGGTCTTCGCGCCGTTGAGGACGCTCGCCTTCCTGCCCAGACGCATCGCGCGCGCCGCGACCTCGGTCTCGAAGATCTATGACGTGATGAACGATCCCGACGTGACGGAGACAAACGGCGGCGCCGTTACGGAAACGAAGGGGCGCCTGACCTTCAGGGACGTGACCTTCGGCTACGAACCGGGCAAGGACGTGCTGCGGCATATCAGTTTTGACGTGCATCCCGGCGAAATGATCGGCTTGGTCGGCAGATCGGGCGCCGGAAAGAGCACGCTGACGAACCTCGTGATGCGGCTCTACGACGCGGACGAGGGAGAGATCCTCATCGACGGCACGGACGTGCGGGAGCTTTCCAAAGCGACCATAAAGAACACCGTCGGCGCGGTATTGCAGGAGACCTTCCTCTTCTCCGGCACGGTCGCGCAGAATATCGCCTACGGCAAGCCCGGCGCGACAAGGGAGGAGATCATCGCCGCGGCGCAGCTTGCGGGCGCGCATGAGTTCATCATGAAGATGCCCGACGGCTACGACAGCCACGTCGGAGAGAAGGGGAACACCCTCTCGGGCGGTGAAAAGCAGCGCATTGCCATTGCGCGCGCACTGGTACTGGATCCGAAGATCCTGATCCTTGACGAAGCGACCTCGGCGCTCGATACGCACACCGAAAAAGTGATCCAGGACGCGATCTCGAAACTGATCGCCGGACGGACCACGATCGCGATCGCGCACCGCCTGTCGACCCTGCGCAACGCCACCAGGATCATCGTTCTTGACGACAGGCGCATCGCCGAAGAGGGGACGCACGAGGAACTGATGCGCAACGAAAACGGCATCTACTACCGCCTGGTCATGGCGCAGCGGCAGATGTCGCAGAAGAAAACGAAAGAAGGAACAGGACGGCGCTGACAGGGATCAGCCGGGGCAGCTGAACGGTTACGAGGGTCCCTATCATGATTTCAACGGCATCACTTCAAAATTCGGCGTGCATTTCATATTGAAGATCGACCGCATCCTCATGAAGAAGAAATACGGCGACGCGATCATCAACGGCGTCAAAGCGGGCGATTTCCCGCCGCTGCCCGTCGACTACGGCTGCCGCGACAGCAAGAATTTCCGGTATCACCGCAAGTCGGGCATGAAAGCCGAACATCTGCAGATGCGGCAGGCGTCGCTCGAATCGGTGCGCTGCGCCGCGGACCGCGCCGACGACAAGATCAAATTCACGGACGACGCCCTCAAAACGGTCCTGGGCGTCCCGCGCGTCTTCCTGCCGCTCGTCCTGCGCGGATGCGTGGACTGGGCAAGAGAAAACAACGTCACGCTCATCACCGAAGAGCATATGAAGATCATACAGGATAAACGCGCCAAGGAAAAAGAGAAAAAATCTCAAAAAAAGTCTTGACAGTTGCTTTTTCTTGTGCTATAATGCTTAGGCTTTGGAGGAAGCAGACGCTTTCTCCGAACAACTGGGTGTGGCGCAGTTGGAAGCGCGCTACCTTGGGGTGGTAGAGGCCGCTGGTTCAAATCCAGTCACTCAGACCAAATAAGAGGGGAACGCCAAAAGCGTTCCCCTCTTATTTGGTCTGAGCGCTCGTTACTCCTCGCTTCACGGATGCAGGACCCGAGTTTTGCCCGCGGTATGCGGTCCGCGGGCAAAATCTCAACGCATTTGCCCGAGTACGGGGAAGGGAACGGATGCGCGCAAGGCAAATGCGGTTCAACTATCCAGTCACT
>JAFTCT010000005.1 GCA_017454525.1 Clostridia bacterium | reverse complement strand
GTTTCATTTGGCGCAAATACGCCAAATGAAACACCCCCGTACGCAGGTCTTTTTGACCGTTACGCGTTTCCCGCGAGATAGTTGAGCAGCGCCGTCACGTCGTCGATGTTTACGGACAGGTTGTTATCCAGATCGTAAGCGGCGTCGTAGCGGCTTGTCGTGGCGAGGAAGTTGAGCAGCGCCGTCACGTCGCCGATGTTGACGTTTCCGTCGCCGTCGACGTCGCCGTACAGGGCTGTACGCACCGCCAGACGCGCTTCGCCCCGATCGTCCGCCTCAACGGTCAGATCGCCGTCGTCCGCGAAGAACGGCGAAACCGGCGCTCCGCCGAGACCTTTCGTGAAGGTGAAGGGATTATCCTCGTCCACCGGTTCGCGGTAGGAAATACCGATCCGCGCGCCGTCGTCAAAGCCGTTGACGGTGATGAACTGGCCGTGGTACAGAGCGACGTTGTTCTCTGTCGTAACGGTTTCGTGTGAATCGGTTTTGACGAGGGCGTTGCCTTTGATCTTTGCGCTTCCGGAGAGTATGACCGTATAATCGTCTCCGTAGGCCTCCACGCCGCCGCCGTTGTCTGTCGCGACGTTCCCGGTGATCGTGCCGCCGGTCATGACGAAGGTCCCGTAGACTTCCACGCCGGCGCCGTAGAGCGACCGGTTGCCCGTGATCGTTCCGCTATTCAGAGTGAACTTCGCGCCGCGCTCAACGTAGACGCCGCCGCCTTCGCCGGAGTTGTAGCCGCCGGTGATGACGCCGGTCTGACCTTCGCTCATATCTAAAACGGTCAGTTCTCCTTCTACGTAGAAGACGTATCCGCCTGTAATGCCGGAGCTGAGTCTGCGGTCGATCCTGTGACCGTTCAGGTCGATTCCGACCCGAACGTTCTGCGGTATGTACAGCGCGCCGGAGTTTGCGGACGCGATCGCGTCACCTTGAAGCTGATAAAAAATGACATCGCCGTCGACTGCGTCAGCAAGTATCTCTTCCAGAGTCTGCCATTCGTTCGGGTCCATCCATTCCGCCTTGAAGACCACGTCTTCCGTCAGCGTGAAGGGATCGTCCGGGCGGAAGACCGTTTCGCCGTACGACCATCCTCCGAAGAGTTTGTCAGACGGAGGATTCGTAAAGTAGTCGTCAAGTTCGGGAAGATCGATGGTCGTGCCGTAGGGGAAACTGAACGTCGCTTCGCCGACGTCGTCTTTCAGTTCGGCGCCGTTTCCGTCGAGCGTGACCGTGGGATTGTCAACGATGACCGCATAGAATATGACTCTGGCGTTTGCCGTAAAGAGGGCGCCGGGCGCATAGTCGGTTTCGTTGAGCTGCCAGCACTTGAATGATCGTCCTTCCGGCAGACCGTCGTTGTCCCGGAAGGCGGCAAGATTGAACGGAATGCCCGGGACCGCGGTTTCTTTCATGCTGTTGGCGGTGCCTTCGCTGTTCCAGATGTAAAAGACGTCGATCAGATCATCGGGATCGACCGTCGTCACCGTCAGTTCGCAGCCCCGTTCCGTGCCGGAAGAGTCGGAAGTCAGTCTGATCAGCAGGGAAGCGTTTTCGATGATCGTCGAGCCGATACTGAAGGCGCCGGTAAACTCTCCGTCACCGACAGGAATCTGTTCGTCGATGCCGTCATAGACGTACAGGAAATCCCAGCCGTTTTCGGTACTGCCCGTTCCGCTGATCATCAGGACCATGCCGGAGGGCGCGATGATGTGCAGATAACCGTCGCAGTTGTTCGAATAATTGTTGTTTTTACCGTCGTCGTAGACCTTGAAAGTAAAGTTCTTCGGTTTGTCTGCCAGGTCGACGACCCTTATTCCTTCGACGGGGATCAGGGAGTAATACCCTCCGCTTCCGTCCTCACGGAGCGGCGGAGGAAGGAACACCACCGCCTCAAAGGTCAAGTCTTCGTTCACGGTCACGGAAGTACCCGGGGCGTATTCCCGTTCGCCCAGTTTCCAGCATTTGAATTCCATGCCGGCGGGGAGGGTGAATTCTTCCCTGAAATAGGAAAGCCTGATCTTTGCGCCCTTTACGATATCGTAGGACGAGGTGTTCCCGTCATACGAATAAGTCAGAACGACTTTGTCGGCGTAAACGGCGGTCAGAGTCAGATCGCTTGCGAGCGACAGGAGTTCATATTCGCGGTAGGTTTCTGTTCCGTCTGACCATCCGATGAAGATCTTGCCCTCGGGCGCGGTAAACTCGCATTCGGGCAGTTCGACTTCGTCGCCGAAAAGGAAGGGCAAGTCGCTCTGCGTTCCGCTGCCTTCTCCCGCGTTGAAACTGACGGTATACCCGGGCACTTCAGACGTGCCCGCCGCGGTGAAAGCGAATTCCGCCAACTGGAAGACCTGATAACTGTCAGTGCTGTTTACCGCGTTGATCTGCAGTTTGAAGAAGCGGTAGGGTTTCTTGTTTTCAAAAGAGAAGACGTAGGGCGTGCAGCTTGTCGCGCCGAGCGTATCGTCGTCGACCGCCTCGGTGAGCAGTTCCCAGTTTTCCGCGCTGCTGTTTCTGCCCCAGATCTTATAGGAGACCGGATTTCTGTCGGCGTGAATGTCGGTATCGTTCGCGGTGTACATGACGTAGCCGTCCGGAACGATATATCTGTCGGTCGAGAATTCGATTTCCGCCCCGTCAAAATCGCTGATGCACCATTTGCTGTCGGTCGAGCCGTCTACAAGACATTCGAAGCCCTCGTTATCGGTTCCGTAGGTACCCGAAAGCGCGCTGTACGGCGCGAAGGTGTTGACCGCCAGGAGATCGAGGTCGCTTGTGACAGACGTGTCGAAATCAAAGAGCGCTGCAGAGTCCGCGATCCTCCAGCCGATCGTTGTGAAGCCGGTTTCAGGCGGCAATGCGGGCGCGCTCGCCTTTGCGCCGAAGCTGACGATCTCGGTATAACTGTCAGAGCCGTTGTGATAAGTGACCGTAAAGGTCTCGTACGTCCAGCGCGCCGTAAGCGTCAGAGGACCGGTGACCGGCGTTTCGAAATCGTAAGGCGTTTCGGCGCCTTCGGCATACCAGCCGTCGAAATCGGCGTGCTCCTGCTCCGGTTCTGCGGGAACGGCGGCTTTTTCGCCGTGCTCCACGCTCTGCGTGAACGGCGAGCCGGCGCTGCCGGGATCGAAGGTCACGGTGTAATAGTTCCTGTCCCAGCGGGCGGTCAGGACCGTGTCCCGGTCGATATCGCCGTCAAAGTCGAAGGGCGCCTGGGCGTCTTCTTCGTACCAGCCGGTAAAGGTATATCCCTCCCGTTCCGGTGCGGCGGGTCGGGAAACGGCGTGTCCGTAAGGAACGTAGACGACGGCGTCTTCTTCGCCGTTGGCAGGGCGGAAGGTCACAGACGCAAAGTTACCGGAAATCGGTTTCAGCGTCCTGTTGTTCGCGAGAGGAACCGACGCGGGCGTTCCGTCCCCGTATGCGAAATCGCCGTCGAGCACGACGTTTGCCGCACGAATACTTGCGTATTTCAGGCTCATGCCGGGGTCGCCCGCGGAAACGGTTACGGAGCTGCACGCCGGGTGGCCGATGCTGACCGCGCCGTAGGTCGAATCCGACGCGTCGATGACGCCGCCGGAAACGGTGACCGTTCCGCCGTATTTCGAGCCGATGTTCGTACCGGCGTTCAAGCCGCTCTTCGCAGTGATCTTACCGCCGGAAATGCTGATCGTGCAGGGCGTATCGTCGTTTGTGCCGATGCCCGCGGAATAGCCGCCGCCGACCGCGTTGATCACGCCGCCCGAGATGTTGACGCTCACGCCGGTCGTCACGCCGCCCGCGCCGATGGCGGGACCGTTCGTTGCGCCGGCGTCGATAAATCCTCCGGTAACCGTTATGCTGCCGCCGGTCTTGGGATAGGTGCTTATGCCGTTTCCGGAGCCGATACCCGCCGCGCCGATGCCGCCCTGTGCGCTGATCCTGCCGCCGGCGATCAGAATGTCGCCCGCGCCGAGCGCGTCCGCGTAGTTGTGCGAGGCGCTTCCGGTCGCTTCGTAGCCATCGCCGCCGATCGCGGAAGTGAGCATGCCGTTGTTCCCGGCGATCAGCGCGCCGGTCTGCGCTTCGTCTGCGCTGTGCGCGTAGATCCTGAGCGCGCCGCCTTCATTGACGCCGATCCCTTTTTCGGCGTTCAGCGTCACGCCGTCCTTGAGGATCAGCGCCGCGGTTCCGGACACTTCGGGACGGACGGTGAGCGTGATATCCTCGTACACGTAGTAAATGCCGGTGAGGATCGCGGTATCGCCGTGAAGCCGTTTGTAATCGTAAGTGGACTGCGCTTCTCCGTTTTCATCGACGTATTCCGCCGCCTCGGGCAGTCCGGGAACGATGACTCTTGACGGATCGTACTCATCTGCAAAGACGTGCGTCCCGTCGTCTTCATAGTTGAAATGATTCTTGAAATTGACCGTGCCGCACACAGCGCCCGCGTCGATGCGGCCGCCGTAGTAGTTGATCACGGCGCCCGACTGGTTCCAGCCGTCGCCGATGCCCAGCATTTTGCCGTTCTTGTCGGCGTGGGGCGTTATCTGCACGTCGCCGCCGTAGATGCTGACCGTGCCGCCGCTGCCCGAGAGCCCTGCGCCGCCGATCGCCGCCGCGTAGAGCGACGCGTTCGCAAGGATCCTGCCGCCATAGATATTGACCGTGCCGCATTTGGTGTTGGAGGCGCTGCCGCCGATGCCGCTCTGGCTCTCTCCGCCGAAAGCGCGCAGTACGCCTGTTCCGGCATACTGACCGTAGACGTTCAGCGTTGCGCCCGGATTGACGACGATGTTGTCGGGGCGCAGTTCGGTACCGTCGGTGAGAATGAGATTCATCGTTCCGGTCACGGTGATCGTTCTGATCTGCAGCGGATCCCGGGCGCCGTTCACGCAGACGTACCAGCCGCCGTCAACGCCGATGATATCACTGTTCGCGTTTCCGTTATTTGAAAGTTCGATAAAATCGTCAACGGTGTGTTTGACGCCATCGCCGTCGATGTAATAAGTCGAGGCGTGCGGCGCGAAAACGCCGCCCGCGTTGATGTTTTCCGCAGACGCCGCCTGAACCGGAGCGCTTTTCAGATATTTGAATTCCTTGCCTGAAACGATCGAGAAGCTGCCGATGCCGGGATCGGTGTCGAGCCCGTCGGTATCGCGCGTCCAGGAGCAGACGACGTCGGCGTTTGAATCGTCGCACCCGCTGCCGGCGCCGAGTCCGAGAGGCTGCGCGGAGGTTCCGCCGCGCGCGATCACTCTGCCGCCGCGGACTTCCACCGTAGCTTTTCCCGCCGTGTCGTCCTGTACGCCGCCGACGCCCGGCGCGCCCGAGCCACCTTTGGCGCAGACCTCGCCGCCGAAGATCTTGACGGTCGCGTTTTTACCGCCGATCGCGGGGAAGCCCGCCGCACCCGTCGCTTCTACCTTGCCGCTGTGGATCTGGATCAGTCCGCAGTCAAAACTGTTATTCTCATAGATCCCGCCTCCGATCGCCGCGCCGCGGCTTCCGAGCGAAGAGCAGATCAGTTTGCCGCTGTTCTCCTTCTCGGCGATGACCGTGAGTACGCCGCTGCCCGCCGGGAGCAGCTTGCCTTCGCCCGCCAGAGCGTTTTCGCCGGAGTAGACGAGAATGCCTTTCTTTGCCTTCAATACCGCGTTTTCGCGCAGATAGATGACCGAGCTTGCCGGTACGATGATCGGCAGAGAGAACTCGACCGTTCCGTTGACAACGTAGATCGTGTTTTTCTGAAGTATCGGCAGACCGGTATCGTTTGTCAGATTCACCCGGTCAAAGCCGACCAGCATTTCGAGAAATACCGCACGATCGTCGCTCACGTAACTGCTGTAGAGGAAGGGACGGATCGTTACGCCCGCGGCGTCGCCGATCTCCCGCAGCACTCTGCCGGGATGTTCGGTACCATAGGCGAAGTCCGCGTCGATCGAGGTGTCGGCGGCGTAGGAGGAAGCGTAGATCCTGTCGTTTGCCGCGTCGGTCCAGGACAGCGACACGTGTGCGCCTTTCATTCCGACGCCGTTGCCGATCCCGTTTGCGTTCGTGCTCTCGGCGTGAACGTCTCCGCCGGTGATATTGACCGTATTGCTGCCGGACTGTGACGTTCCCGAGCCGATGCCCGCGCCGTCGATCGCGGAAGCGGTCACCTTGCCGCCGGTGATGTTCACCGTCGTCTTTCCGCTTGCTGCCACGGCGCCGCCGATGCCGGCGCCGCCTTCACGGTCTTTGTTGGGGATCGGGAAATACCCTTGTTTGAAATCGACCGAACCCGTGCCGGCGATCGAGACGACCTCGCCGCCGTTGATGTTGACCGTGCAATCGTTGTGCGCGTTATACGCCGAGCCGATACCCGGCGCGCCGTCGCCGCCGATCGCCGTGACCTTGCCGCCGTTGATGTTGACGGTGCAATTCTGATAGCGTTCGGCGGACATACCCGTACCGATGCCGGGCGCGCCGTATCCGCCCTTGGCGATGACTTCGCCGCCGTTGATGGTGATCTCCGCCACAGAGGACGCGTTGGCGCCGCCGATACCCGCCGCTCTGTAACTGCCGGTCGTGTTGACGTAACCGTTGTTGATCGTGATGCGGCCGCCGACCATCTTCTCAGATCCCCACTCCGACTGAGCGTATCCGATGCCGGCTATTCCGAAAAGACTGACGTGGGTGGGCTTTTCGATGATATTGCCGCCGTTGATCGTGATGTCGCCGATGCTGTAGATCCCGCCGAGGAAATAGAATTTTGCCGTTCCCGCTTCGTTTTTGTTCAGACTCTGCGCATAGAACGTGACGCTGCTGCCGGCGGCGATCCAGAGACCGGAATACTTGTGGTCATCGCTTTCTAACGTTTCCCAGGTGATCCCGTTGCCGAGTATGATATGTACGTCGCCGAAAATGCGGTGTCCCCTCTTGTTGGAGACGTTCTCGTTGACGTAGAGCCAGGTGGTCTTACCCAAATCGCCGATATGTCTGTCCAGCGGCGCGACCTGCCCGGTATAGTATTGCAGATCGCCGTTTTCGTCATAATAGGGGATCCCGCCGTCCGCAAAGGAGAAGACTCCCGCGAGCGGAAGGAGGGGAATTACCATGCACAGTGCCAGAATGGACGCAATAATTTTTCTCTTCATTTTGTTCCTCCGGTTCTGATCCGTTTGATCGTTTTTTCGTGTGGTCGTAAAGGCAGGGAAGGGCAAACCGAACGGCGTCGGAGAAGTTCCCGGTCTTATACTGTATTTTATCATATTCTCCGCATTTTGTAAATCAACAAAACTGACAATAATATGATCGGTTTTTTTGACGCTTTTTGCCTATAAAACAAAAAGCGGGCGGACGCGCGCGCAAAAATCCGGGGGTCGAGTCGGGAGAGAGTGCCACAACGAACAAGGACACCCTTGAAAGGTGCCCTTGTTCGTCGTGGTGATCCGTACCCCGCGATATCCGAACTGCCTTCCGCGGCAGCCATGATCTCGTCAAGGTTTCGATGATCCTGATGCCGTTTTTCTCGGCGAACGTCCTGTTTTCGCGCAGCTGTCCTTCGATCGACTCCTCGCGCTGATTGTCGGATGAATAGCGCGCGTAGATCACACCGGTCATTTCTTCTTCTCCTCCATCAGCTCCAGCATCATCGACTTGATCTTTCTGCTCGCTTCGGTCTTCGGATCGAAGCGCATTTCGATGAACTGCTCCATTTCCCGGCGCTGTTCCTCTTTGAGTTTCAGGACCTCCGGCTTGCAGTCGTACAGTTTGCCCTGCGGCTGATCGGCCCTTCCGAAGATATAGTCGAGCGACACGTCGAAATAATCGGCGTACCAGACGAGCGTCTCCGCCATCGGCGTGTAGGAGCCGTTCTCATAGCGGTGGATGCCCGTCTGAGGAATGCCGAGGATCTCCCCGATCTGTACCTGCGTCATATTCAGTCCTTCGCGCAGCTTGCGAAGGCGTTCACCCAGTATCCGCATTTAGACACCGCCTTTCAAATGCGACTGCAGCATATAACAAGGGACTTGTCAAGCGGTTTTTTAAAAATCGGCTTCCTTATTTGGGCGCCGTTTCCTGAAAGCCGGAATTGTCGGCACCATAATATCAATCAAGATATGACAAAAAAGGAGGAAAAAAGTTGTGTGGTGTTTGCAAATGATTATTGTTGATTTTAATGATTAATTGTGATTTTATTATTTCCATTTATGCATTTTCCATGATAAATCGTTCCCGATCCTGTTGTACAGGATCCAATTGATCATTCGTCAAGGATTTTTTTGAGCAATAATTGATAAATAATGGATAATATGTGTTCTTGATAAAAAACAGCGTTTCGTCTATAATTTGAATGGAAGAAATCCCGACTCAGATTCACACGGATGCGGAGGGAAGCCGAGTATGCTCAAAGCGGTAATGCGGACGGAATGCAGCGCAATTATGAAAATGATCGAAGAAACCGACTGTCAGTATGACGAAATCCTGGACGTGTTTCAAGCGTGCAGGGGCAGAATCGTGTTTATGGGTGTCGGAAAGAGCGGGCATATCGGTCAAAAATTGGCGGCAACCTTTGCATCTTTGGGTATTCCATCATTCTTCGTCCATGGCACGGAAGCTATGCACGGCGACTTAGGAATGATCTTGCCTCAGGATATCGCCGTTTTGATCTCCAACAGCGGTCGGACGTTTGAAACGGTGCAAAACATCGTTCCGCTCAAGAAAAACGGCGTAACAACAGTTGCGTTTACCGCCGGAAAGGACAGCAAACTCGCCGAAGACTGTGATTATCGGATCATTTATCCGATGCTTCAGGAAGCGGACGCACTGGGACTTGCTCCTACCGTGTCCAGCACGCTTGCTCTTGTTCTCGGAGACGCGATCGCTTGTGAATTATCAGACAGAAAAAACTTCACAAAACGTGATTTTTACCGTTTTCATCCAAACGGCGCGCTTGGGGAAAAACTGAAAAAAGAGGAAGAATGATATGGCGAAAATCACAGTGATCGGTTCATTCGTGGCGGATCATACGGCGAGAGTGGATCGATTGCCGCGGACTGGCGAAACGGTGTTGGGAAGATCGTTTCATATATATCCCGGCGGCAAGGGCGTCAATCAATGCGTTGCGGCGGCGCGTCTGGGCGGAGACACGGAAATGATCGGTATGCTCGGCGGCGATGAAAACGGGCAGATGTTTCGCGCACTGCTCGCAAAAGAAGAAATCAGCGCCGAACGTGTCTTTTCCTCCGACAAGCCCACAGCATCTGCGCTTGTTCTGATCGACGCCGGAGGACAAAACTGCATCTGTGTGATCCCCTCTGCAAATTATGAATTCGGTTTCAAAGAGCTGGAGCAGATTGACGGAATCATCAAAACGACCGAATTGATCGTTTTACAGCTTGAAATGCGTCTGGACGTCACCGAAGAAATCATTCGCCGCGCACACGGATACGGCGTTGGGATCCTTCTAAATCCTGCGCCGGCGGTAAAGCTTGACGACGACCTGTTGAAGCTGGTCGATTATCTGACGCCGAACGAAATAGAGCTTTCCGTACTGACCGGATTGCCGACAAAAACAAACGAGCAAGTCATTACCGCGGCAAAAGCGTTGTCGATGCGCACCGCGGGGACCGTGATCGCCACGCTTGGAGAGAAGGGGGCGCTGATCGCGCGGAGCGGCGCCGTTGAGCATATCCCGGGTTACCGTGTAAACGCCGTGGATACCGTTGCAGCGGGAGACAGCTTCAACGGAGCGCTGGCAGTTGCTCTGACGGAAGGAAAAGATGTGGAAGAGGCGGTTCGTTTCGCAAATGCTATGGGCGCGCTGACCGTTCAAAAAGCAGGCGCGATCCCTTCGCTGCATACAAAAGCACAATTGGAAGATTTCATTCGGAACAACAAGACCGCAGATGATCATTTCCCGTGAAAGCGCTTCGCGCGGCGAATGACTCGCAAAACCGGATACGAAGCGCAAAACAACGACTAAAAAAACACAATCGGCGTTTATAATCGAGTTTTATATTATCGAAAGGAGAGAATTTTCATGAAGAACTCAAAACGCATTCTGGCAATTCTGCTGACCGTTGTGATGACGTTGGGCTGTTTGACAGCCTTCTCATTGACTTCCTCGGCGGAATCGATCGCGCTGACCGACTACGCGATCTTCACGGCGGGCAAGGACGGCGTGACAAGAGTGCCGACCATGGCGGACGGAGACGTCGGCGGATACTACGATCTCGGCGCGTGGGCGGACACGGTCAACGATCCGGCGTACGGGATCAGCGGGAACTGCTATATCGAGGCTGACCTCGGCACGCT
>JAFTCT010000026.1 GCA_017454525.1 Clostridia bacterium | reverse complement strand
ATTTGCGCCAAATGAAACACCCCCTTTTTCATATTCAGCCGGTATAATGAAGCGAATGAAGACGGCAGCTTCGCTGCCTAATGAAGACGTCGGCAAAGCCGACTAATGAAGGCGTTCACTTCGCTCACTAATGAAGCGAAGTCGCCCCCGTCATTCATTAGTCCCGCAGGGACGTCTTCATCAGCGAAGCGTCTTCATTTCTTCATTAGCCCTCACAGAGGGCGACTTCATTTTTATATAAAAAGGAGATCCCCGAAGATCACGACGCATAGTGTTCGTCGATGAGCCGCGCCAGTTCGACCGTGTCAAAAAACGCGGAATAGTCGATTTTCCCGGTCGACGGATCGACGGTTTGCTCAAGGAACTCGTCGCAGGAAGTCAGGCGCGCGCTGTCGATATCCACGCCGTCGGGCGTGAGGATCTGGATCGGGCAGCTCGCACGGCGCATCAGTCCGAAACCGTCGTGCTGAACGTAAACGGCGCAGCTGCCGCCGCCGCAGTTCTCGCCCAGCGTGTACACGCCGTATTCGTGCAGCAGGATAGGCGCGATCCCGCCGCAGGAGAAGCCGTTTTGCGAGACGATCACCGCGATCTCTTTGTCGCCGATAAGATCAAACGCGTCGTCCTGCTCGTCGAACACGCGGTCCAGGTTCCGGTCGATCCGGTATTTCGCTCTGTACACCTGCCCGGTCGTACGGTCGCGCATAAAGAGCTCGGACCGCCCGGTCAGCAGCGAGATCAGATAGAGCATCTCGTCGGTACTGCCGCCGGTATTCGCGGACAGGTCGACGATCACGCGCTTCACGCCGTCCTCGTTTGCCTTTATCAGTCCTCTGTACGTCGCGTCAACGGCGCCCCCGGTCTTCGGAACGTATTCCGTCCCGCCGCCGTAGTAATCGTACCATGCGTCCGCGCAATTGATCTCGCCCATAAAACCGTCGATATGGATGATCGCGGTGTCGCCGGCTTTCGTATAGGTCTGACTGCCTGTCAGCGCCGACGCCGGTTTGCCGAACGCATTGCTGCGCGCGGCGTAGATCTCTGCGCGGTGATTGTACGTGGAACAGGCGTCTCTGACCGCGGGCGTGTCATACGAGAGCAGTCCATTTACGGTCTTCCGGACAGAGGATATAAAGGAACCGCTCATCCAGGAAGGATACTTTGAACCGTTTTTCCCCGCGTAATACGTCGTCTGAAGGACGTTCGTTCCCGAATGCCCGCCGTCAATATAGAGTGTATTGAACGCCTGCAGTCCCGCCATGTATTCGGAAAGATCGGTCGAAAGCAGATATCTTTTGATGCTCCTGCCCAGCTCGTCGCTCTCGAGCGCCGCGTCGATCCCGCCGGACAGATCGTAATATCTCTCAAGAGAACTTCTGCCAGAACGACCCAGAAAGAAATCATAGTTGAGGCAGAATTCGCCGTAGTTGTACGCCGCGATCTCATCCGTGCGCGGCGAAGCGTAAAGATCGTCAAAATAGCCGGCGCCGAATTTTGTGTAATACTCGCCCTCGCTGTAATTGTAAATATACAGATCCTTTCCGTTATACGCGCCGACTAAAATATTCTGACAGGAAAAGAGATCCGAGAGCGTCGTGACCGGCAGATAGACGGTCTCGCCGTCGCCGTGGATCTTCAGCCCGTATTTGCCGAAATCGATCTTCATGGGCTGCGCTTCGCGATCGACCGTCACGCTCTCGACCAGGATGAAGGGCAGCGCGTCGTAGGAGACGCATCCTTCGATCCCCGTTTCGGTGAAATGCGTATTCTTGAAAAGTGAGAAATTCGCGGTTTCAAAGGTATTCTTTTGCACGTCGAACACGCCCGGCATACCGCTCGCCGTCGTGACCGTATACGCGTTGCCATGGCGCGCAACGCTGACCTTTTCGCGCCCCACCGGAACGTTCCTTCCGCGGAAGATCAGCGAAACGTAGGTCTCGACCGGCATATACGCGACGCCTCCGTAATAGCGCACTTCGGCGGTCGTGTTGATCTTTTCGTCGGAATAGATCACGCGGACCGTTCCGACGGTGAATTCATCATCGTCCGTGAAAGGCGTTTCCGCAGACGCCGTCTCCGATCCGGAAGGCGATACAACCGCCGTAAAAGACGGTTCCGGCGTCTGTGCGGTCGGGGCGGTCGATCCGGTCGGGCAAGCGGTCGTTTCAGTCGGAGAAAACGCCGATGTGACGGTCGGCGCGCCCGTTTCAGACGGAACGATACTTCCGGTCGGCGTCGGCGCGCTCCCGCCGGCGCAGGCGGAAAAGACCGGTATCAGCGAGAGCAGCAGTATTAGACAGGCGGTGAGTCTCTTCATAGGATGCCTCCTTTATACGCCGGGCGCTTTGAAGGCGCGCGCCGGGCTGTATTTTTCATTCATCATTTCAGCAGAAGCGGGATCTTGTCGTCTTCCGTCAGACCGAGCAGATCGACGATCGCCTCGAAATTCGCTTTCGCTTTCAAGAGATCCTCCGGGTGATGCGCGTCGCTGCCGAGATAGAATCTGCACCCCTCTTCCCTTGCGATCCGGTACGGAAGAAGCATGACGCGCGCGTCCGGCGCGTCGGTCCCGGGCGCGGGAAAGTTCAGTTCTATGCCGATCCCGCGCGCCGCCGCTTTTCCAAAAAGCCGGTGATACTCGTTTGTCGGGATCTTTTCCATGACCTCGGGCGTGCGCCTGCCGAAGATCAGACTGCACGTCAGATGCGCGGCGCCGACCTTCTCAAACGGCAGAGGGGCGTCCAAAAGCGCGTCGAAACGGTCGATCCAGAGCCGCGCGCGCTCGTCCGCGCCCTCGTCGCCCCTCAGCGTGAAGCCGTTCATGTGCAGATGCGTGGTCGGAACGATGATGAAATCCAGTTCCTTCGCAACGGCGGGCGAAACGCCGATCACGCGGTTCCGGTCCATGTCGGTCTCGCATCCGAAAAGGAAACGCAGACCGTCCGACTGCGGGAGCGGCAGGGCGCGTCTTGTACGTTCATAGGGCTGCGCCGCGTACCAGTCCGACGCGCCGGGCACCGCGGGATCCCACATGTGATCGGTCAGACAGAGCGTGTGAAAGCCGTTTTGAAGCCCGTAGGCAAAGATCGCCTCCGGGTTCTGCCGACCGTCGCCGGAGCACAGCGACAGTTGTGAGTGAATATGTAGATCATATCAACGGCAAATCGCATAGCCACCTCGCGCAAAACCGCCGAACCGGCAGGACCAAATCGGTAGAATTAAGAATACTTAAGAATACTATAGAACTATACCACAAAAAGATCAAAAAGTCAAACCGAAACCGCAGCCAAACGGCGCCTTCTGGCAAAAATAAAAGCCCAAAGTGAACTTCACCGCGGAATTCACTTCGGAAATACTGTCAAAAACCGGCAAAGTCGTTCTGCCGCGCTTCACCAATGAAGCGAAGCCGCCCGCGTTTTCCCGTTTCTCCCTATTACTCATCAGCGGAGCGGCGTCAGAGTATCAAAGCAACAATCAAGCGGGAGTGTTACGCATCAAATCAAAGTAATTCTTGCGAATTCAATAACGATCTGAATCTTCAATACATTTCAGTTATTGAATATCCGAATTATTTGTGATATAATTAACTCAACGGAAAGTTGAGCGGCGTTCATTTTTACGTCGCTGTCTCTCAAAGGCGGCTTTTAGTATAATGAAAACGGCGAAAAGCGAACGGAGGATGAACATATGAACGAGACAATGGGGCAGATCATCCGGCGGCTGCGTCGGGAGCGCGGGATGACTCAGGAGGAACTTGCGGAAATACTCGGCGTGACCTTTCAGGCGGTCAGCAAATGGGAAAACGACGCCGGTATGCCTGACATATCGCAGGTCGTTCCGCTGGCTCGCGTGTTTGGCGTGAGCACCGACACGCTTTTCGGCGTGTCCGACAAAAATGACCGTGAAGAAGTGATGAAGATCCTCAAGGAAGCACAGAGCTGTCTCTCAAAACCGCTCAATTCCAAGGATCTGCTCCGAAAATACCGGATCTTGCAGGAAGGATTGAAGCAATATCCTAACGATACGGTCATTTTGACGCAATGTCTTGAAACCGGATTAGCGCTTTCATATCCGGAAAATGGCGATCTGTATGATGCAGATAACGGTCAAACGACATATAAAGAATGCATTCGTTATGCAAATCTGCTTATTTCACATTCCGGCAATACGAGCGACATTATGCGCGCGCATATGATCATGGTCATGCTTCATTCAGCGTACGGAAATTATAAGGAAGCGCATCAACATATAGAGCAATTTCCGACAAGAGCGGATTACAACATTCATGTGATGTACAGGTATTTTGCGCATTGGAGAAAGGAATTCGACAAGGAGATCGGAAGTTGTCAATTTGCAAATATGCACTATGTTGAAGCAATACTCAATAACACCACCCAGCTTGCCGCGGCATTTCTGAAAACCGGACAATGCAAAGACGCGATCAAAACCCTTGAAACCGAACTTGCTCTTATACAATGCCTTTTTGAAGACGACGAGATCCTGCCGCCGATCCACTACCGCGAACAGGGCGATCTTTTTATGCTGCTTGCTGAGGCGTATCTGCGCAGCGGCGACCACGAAAAGGCGCTTGAAAACCTCGGAAAGATGGTGGATTATGATTTGATCGAATATGAAAAGATTACTGATACCACGATAACAGCTTCCCCGTTATTGCGCGCCAAAGCGCACGAATTCTATATCAAGCGGATCGACAGATATGTACAAACAGCAGTTAAGCTGACAGACAAACGCTTTGCAGAATTGAATGGCGACGAAAAATACCAACGATTGATCGATCGCATAAATAAACAATAAACGCATCTTTCGTTTTTTGCTAAAACTCTCGCCCCCTGCTGCCTCGACAGCTTCATCACCGGCTTCCGCCTCGGAGCGCGATTCACGCACGAAGCTTTCATCGGAACAGACGTGCCCTTCGCAGATCTGACGAAGGACGAAAACTGAGAGATACCGCAAAACTCTTAAATGAATCTGCGCAAATCTCTTAAACGTGATCCTGCAGATTTAACCATTTGCTTTGAAAAACGCATAATTTACAGAACTCCTCCTCTGCGGTACAATAATAGTATCGCAAAGGAGGATTTTTATACCCGAAAAGGTATATCGCATAAATAATCGCAAATTTTATACCCGTTACGGTATATTTTTTGTAAGAACGCTTGACATTATACCCAAAAGGGTATATAATAAGCGCAGATATCT
>JAFTCT010000025.1 GCA_017454525.1 Clostridia bacterium | reverse complement strand
TCCGGGGCAAGCCGGAGGGTTGGAACGGGATATCCCCGATCCGGTCGGAAAAAAGCCGCCGCGCGGCTTTTGGAGGACACAGTCCGCGCGCGGCAAATCGGAAGCATTACATTTCATTTTCACAGTAGGAAAGCTTTTGCGGGGGTTCCCGGGGACGCTTTTCTCGAAAAGCGCCCCCGGGTCGTACTCTCCGTTCCCCGGTGCGTACTTTGTATCTTGAAAAGCCCCCGATAGAACACAAACCCGGCAAGCGGCGAGAGCCGCTTGCCGGGTTTACGTCTTCATCCGGAAGGCAAGGCGATCATAAGATCTCTTTTTTCTTTTTCTGACGCGGGTGGATACGGCGGAGCGTCACGTCGACAAGGAAGAGCAGGGCGGCGATGATCCCCAGCGGGAGGATGATCGGGCGGGTATAGGTCACCGTTCCGGTATCCACGTCCGAAAGGATCGAAAAGTCCTCCCAGCTCTGCATAGCCGTACCGCCGGTCAGCGCCGCGATATCCTCGAGCAGACCGGAGCCGCCGCGCGCGAAGGCGTCGTATTCGGTGCTGTAGGACACCGTGAAGACCGTATCGGAAAAGTCGACGACCTCGCCGTGTTCATCCTTCAGTTTCAGCGCCACGCTATACATACCCGGCTCTCCGGTATCGGCGTACGCCTCGAACAGATCTCTGCCGATCTGCTTGAATTCCGGCTGCTGTTCGTCCTCGCCTCCCGTCACGGTGGCGGAGAGCGAATAGCGCGCGTCGACGGCGGCGGTTTCGACGCGCAGAAGCGTAGAGTTGCCGTTCGGTACAACGGTCAGGGCGAGAGAGGAGTTAACGCTTTCGGGATCGGCGGACGCAAGGACGATCCTGCAGATCAGGTCCTCGCAGACGCTGTTGTTCGTCCAGGAGGAGGTCCAGGAGGCGCAAAGCTGGCTCGTAAAGACGGCGACCGTTCCTTTTCCGTATTTTCTTGTTGCGTAGAGCGGGTCGCCGTTGACCGTCATGATCACGTCCGCGTCCGCTTTTGCCGTCGTACCGACGTAGCCGAGCACGGGGGCGATGAGTTCGCTGTTGATGCCCGCGGTCAGCGCGGAGGATCTCTCGAATTTCACGGGGAATTTACCGGTGACCAGCGGACCCGCCGAGACCAACTGCGCCTCGGAGAGCATGATATCGGGCAATTCATCGACGGAAGAAACGTAGTTATAACGTCCCAGACCGATCGAAGCGATCTGCGGAAGGATACCGGAAGAATAGCGCAGTCCGATCGTTGAGATCGTGACGCCGGCGTCGATCAGTTCGCGCGCGGCTTCATAGTAATCGGTATCGCTGGGCTCGCCGTCGGACAGGAAGATGACGTGCTTGATCGGCGCGCTTGACTCCTCCATTTCGACGAAGCATCTCTGGAGCGCCGGCGTATATTTCGTACCCGCGCCGATCGAGATCCCCGAGATCGCTCTGCGGAGTTCCTCCTTATATTCGGGCGTACATTTACCGATCTTCTTGATCACTTCCGTTTCGGCGCAGAAGGAGATCACGCCGACGTAGTCCTCCTCGCTGATCGCGTCGAGGCAGCGGATCGCGCTCTGCTTTGCAAGCGCCAGGGCGTTGCCGTTCCCCATACTGCGCGAGCAGTCGATGACGAGCATCATGGCGACGGCGCGGTCGGTTTGCGCTTTCTGATAGCTCATATACACCGGAAGGATATCCTCGTAGAAGGTCCCCTCCATGCCGCCGAGCGTCAGCGTTTCGTCGCCTCCGACGACCAGAAGCGGTTTTCCGTATCTGCCGACGTAGAGATCGAGCAGGCTGTCGAAATAGGACGGCAGTAAGCTCTTTGAGATATTGTTCAGGATGACGCCGTCGTATTTGCAGAGCTCCATGATGGTCGTGGGCAGTCCGTAGGGCGTTTTTCTCGTAACGGAAGCCTGATTCTCGAGCAGGTCCCACAGTTCCCCGCCCGCGGCGTTCGTCGGCGAAACGAGCAGGATCTTGGGATTTCCGCTCACTGTCACGGTATAATCGCGGACGTTGTTCACCTCGATCGTATCCTCGTCGCATTTCAGGCGGGCGGTGACGTCATGAACGCCCTCCTCGCGCGGTCTGAAGTTGACGTCGACGGTATTGGAGCCGGCGTGCAGATCCAGTTTTACGGCGTTGAAGAAGTCGCCGTTGTCGGTCAGCCACAGTTCGGCACTGCAGTCGGTGACCGAATCGATATGAACGCCCAGGCGCATACGTTCGCCCTTTCTGGCGGTAGAGGCGCCTTCGATAGAGGTGATCTGCACCTCTTTTTCATAGAGGTCGCCGATATAGTAGCTGACCGTGTCGACGCGCACGCCGGTCGTCTGGAGCATTCGCGCCGCGCTGCGCGCGTCGCCGTCGGTCTCATTGCCGTCGCTCAGCAGAATGATGCGCTTGGCGCTGTCGTCGGGCAGAAGTCCGAGCGCATAGCGCACGGCGCCCTCGATATCGGTGGCGTCAGAGACGACGGTCTCTTCCTTCAGTTCCCCCTTTTCGCCGATCGACAACTGGACGATCTGATCCTTTCCGAAAGCCACGACGCCCGCGGGGACGTCCTCCCCGAAACTGTCGATGATCTCGGAAACGTTCTCATATACGGTCTTGGGATCGCCCATACTCAAGGAGCGGTCGACAAGGATGACCGCGGACTGTTTGGTGGTGCTGCTCTTCAGACCGATCCCCGCGAGAAGCACCGTGAGGATCAGGGCGACGCAGCAGTGCAGGACCAGCGCAACGATCCGCCGCGCGGACTTTCTGCTTCTGCGGGAGAGGAAAAAGAAGGAGCCGATGAGCAGAGCGCATACCGGAAGAGCGATCCACAGGAGCATCGGACGCTCGAAATACAGTTCAGTATTGTTCATAGATATACAGCCCCCATTCGAGCAGCAGAAGTACGAGCATAGCGACGATCAGCCAGAAGGTGATCTCCCTGGTCGCCTCGCGGACCTGCTCCGTTCCCTCGGGAACGAAGACCTCGGGCAGACCGGTGTACTCCTCTTTTTCGGTTTCCTCCGGCGGGATATGCAGATAGAACGAAGCGGCCTCGCCCTCCTCCATGCCGTTCGGCGCGGTCACGCTGTACACGCCGAGGCGGTCGGGGATGAAGGTACCCTCCGCGTCGCGCAGTTCGATGAAGCGGACGTTTCCGGCGGGCGTATCGACGTACACCGTGCCGCTGCCCTGCGCGTGGACGGTCACCTCTTCGCCGAAAGAATAATCGGTCTTCCGGATGACCGAGGGCGCCGTGTACTCCACGAGCTCGCTGATCATATTCAGAAACTTCACCTGGAGCGGCAGGTTGGTATCGTGCAGGTCAAAGGAGAAGGCGACCGCCTTCCGCCCGTTGTCGAGCGAACGCACCGCCATGACCGGCTCTCCGTCGCAGGTCAGCACCGTCTGCCAGAGCGCGCCGGCGTCGAGCGGCTTATATTCGGCGACGACAGTCGGCTCGTCCTTATCCGAAAAATCGAGACAGAAGGGCACCGCCGCGTCGGGGTCGCGCAGGATCACCGTTTCCTGGCCCCGCACGTCGCCGAGCTCGAGATTGAGCGACGGAACGGAAACGCCGAAGAAGATGAGCGATCCGTCGCGCGGAAGCGTTTCCGGCGCCACGCCGTCGAAGACGTAGACGTCCTTCCCGGTCAGTTCGGTTTTGTCGAGCGTGAACGCCATCTGGACCGACAGTCCGTCCACCATATTCAGCGATGAAAAGAGATAAAAGGGCGTCAGACCCGCGAGCAGCACCGTGCGCCTGCGCACGTTTTTTTTGCACAGAACGAAACTGTTGTCTTCCTCGAGGCCGTCTTCGCCGCGAATGATCAACTCCGCCGTTTTATAGCTGCCGACCTTCTCCGGAAAGGAGAATTCGGCGGTCTGTCCCGCCGTGACTTCGACGTCCAGCGCGTCGACGATCTTACCGTCGACTTTCAGGACCGTCGTAACGCTGCCGTCATACCCTTCGGAATGCACTTTTCCGAAGAACTCATTCCCGTCGGAGGCGCTCTTCGCCTTCAGGGAAAGGGCGGTCAGATTGATCTCCTTATTCGTCAGATCACGGATGTCGATGCGCGGATATTTGACGTCGGAGGGGCGGTCGGTATAGAAGACGACCTGCGGCTCGACAGTCTCGGACGAAACGCCGTTCACCAGTTCAAAGGTGCGCGCAAGATCGCATCCGCCGTACAGCGGTCTGACGGCGCCGATGCAGAGTTCCAGTTCGTCCCGGGAGGAGCTGTAGTCCAGAAGGACCGCCGGATCGTCGGACGCGGCGATCACGCTGAAGCGGTGTCCTTCGCTTAAGCGGTCGAGCATTTTTTTGGCGTCCTCTTTGGCGCGCTCAAAGCGCGATACGCCCTCCGCGTCCTTGATCTGCATCGAGGCGGAGCAGTCGAACACGAGGATATAGTCGGTGTTGGGCAGATGCGTCACCGAGGGGCGGGCGACAAAGAACGCCGCCGCGGTGATCGCCAGGATCTCGAGGATCAGAAGAAGGATCCGCTTGATCGAATGGGTGAACAACCGCTTTTTCACGTAGCGGTCGCTGAGTTTCCAGATGTAGGTACTCGATACGCCGCGATCCTGATGGCGCGACGTGAGAATGAAGATGATGATGAGCGCCGGGATCCCGATCAGGAGCAAGAGGCCCAGGGGCTGTGCAAAAGTCATACGATCAACCCCTCCCGTGCCGCGTCGTTAAAGAGGATCCGTTCGATCGGGTCGTCGGAACAGACTGTAAAGAAGCCGGCGCCTCTCGCGCGGCAGAAATCGCGCAGCTCCTTCTGATAGACCGAAAGCGCCTGCTTGTACGCCTTGATGCGGGCGCGGTCGACGGTCACGCGGTAATTGCGCTCGTCCTCTTCCCCGCGCGCCTCGCTGTCCAGAAGCAGCGCTCTTCCGCGAAATCCCGGGTCGATCTCATCGCGGGAAAGCACCTGCAGAAGATGCACGCGCCGCCCCTTGAAGAGCAGCAGCTCCACGGTGTCGCGGTAGGACTCCTCGTTGAGAAAGTCGGAGATCACGATCGAAAATCCGTCGTCCCTGCCGAGTTCCTCTTTGCCGGACAGCGCCTCGATATAGCAGGTCTCGCCCGAAAAGCGGATCCCGTTCATCTTCATCGCGGCGTCGTAGAATCTCTCGGCGCCCGAAAAGGGCGGGCAGACCGGAAGACATTTGTCGCGGTGCACCGTCGAGATCGCGACGCGGTCGTTGTGCCGCACCGCCATATAGGAGAGCGCCGCCGCCATTTTCAGCGCCGTCTCCTTCTTGGGGTGTTCGCCCCAGTTCATCGACGCCGAAGCGTCGATATAGATCCGGTGAAACAACTGACGCTCATCGGTAAAGAGTTTGATATACAGTTTTTCAAAGCGCATAAAGAGATTGCGGTCGATGAGGCGGAGATCGTCTCCCGGCAGGTACTCTCTGTAATCGGCAAAATCCAGAGACGAGCCGAAGGCGTTGGTGCGGCGTTCGCCGCCGAACATCCCGCGCATGGAGCGGTCGATGTTCAGGTCCGACCTGTCAAGCATCGTCAGGAATGCGTCGTCAATGATCTTTTTCATGAGCAGAGCGTCGAAAAAATCGGCTGTTCCTTACTTTCTTTTCTTCCTTTTGAGTTCGACCAGTTCGCTGATCAGCATATCGCTCGTCTTGCCGTCGCTGACCGCCGCGAAGCCGGGCTTGATGCGGTGACGGAGCACCGGAAGCGCCAGCGCGTCGATATCGTCGTAGGAAACGTTGAATCTGCCGTCCATCAGCGCGCGCGCCTTGGCGGCGGTGATCAGCGCCTGCGCGGCGCGGGGACTTGCGCCGAAGCGGATGTATTTGTGCGTGAGATCGGGCGACTCCTTCAGTTCCGGATGCGTCGCCGATACGAGATCGACGGTATAGACGAGGATGTCGCGCATCACGGGCACCTTGCGGGCGATCTCGCGCATCTCAAGCAGTTCCTCGCCCGTTAAGACCTTATCCGCCTGCTCGTCGGGATTTTCCTGGGTGATATCGACGATCTTCATCAGTTCCGTCTGATCGGGGAAGGTCATGATCAGCTTGAACATGAAGCGGTCGGTCTGCGCCTCGGGCAGCGTATAGGTACCGTCCTGCTCGATCGGGTTCTCGGTCGCGAGCACGAAAAAGGGCTCGGAGAGCCGGTAGGTCCTGCCGTCGACCGTCACGGTATGCTCCTGCATCGCTTCAAGCAGCGCCGACTGCGTCTTCGGGGTCGCGCGGTTGATCTCGTCCGCCAGCAGAAGGGCGTTGAAGACCGGACCCTTGCGGAAGGTCAGTCTCGTGCCGCCGTCCTCGGTCTTTTCAAGCACCGTCGTACCGGTCACGTCCGCCGGCATGAGGTCGGGGGTGAACTGGATCCGCCCGAAGGGCAGATCGAACACGCGTCCGAGAGAGCGCACAAGTCTGGTCTTGCCCACGCCCGGCACGCCTTCGAGCAGCACGTTGCCGCCGCAGATCAGAGCCGTGAGGGTGTCCTTGAGCACGTCGTCCTGTCCAACGATATCGCGCCGGAGCTGTGTGAGCGCATCATTTGCTTTTTTGCCGAAAAAGGCTGCCTGTTCTTCGTAAGCCATCGTTATTACGCTGTCCTTTCTTATCCGATATACTTGAAGTATTCGTCCATGATCGCTTTCAATTCCTCTGAAACCTCTCCGCGCATCTGCGCTTCGAGATATGCGGCGTAGTAGACGTCGTATACTTCGCCGTAGGCGACTTTGCCGGAAAAGCTGTCGTAGATCGGCTCGCTTCTGTCGCCTTCGAACCGTCCGCTTCCGTCGCTGCCTTTATCGCCTTCGCCCTGACCGTTCGGGTCTTCCTGTTCGCCCTCGCCTTCGCCGGGCTGGGGTTCGCCCTCACCTTCGCCGGGCTGCGGCTGATCGCCGCCCTCCTCGCCGGGCTGCGGCTGTCCCTGCTCGCCGGGCTGCGGCTGATCGCCCTCCGACGGCTCGAGCATCTCTTTCTTCGCATCGGCAAGCAGCTTGTCAAGTTCCTCGTTCTCCGCCTTTCTGGCGTTCGAGCGCTCCAGCGCCTTGTCGATCGCTTCCTTCGCCTTTTCGAACGCCTCGGCTTCCTCTTCGCCGTTCTGCGCTCCGTTCAGGTCCTCTTCCAGTTCCTTCAGGGCGTCGGTCAGGTCGTCCCCTTCCTTGCCCGCGTCCTCCACGGCTTCCTTGAGCGCGTCGGTCAGTTCCTTCTTCTTTTCGCCGTTATTGCCGATCTCTTCTTTCAGTTTATCCGCCGCGGCGCGCGCCTTTTCCCGGTCGCCCTTCTCGATCGCCTCGCCGAGTTCGCGCGTGATGTCGCTGCGCTGCAGCGCCTCGCCCAGTCCCTCGGCGGCTTCGCGTTCCTCAAAGAGTTTATCGATCTTCTTCTGCGCGGCGCTCATGTGCGCCGCCTTCTCCTCGGCGTCGCTGCCGCGCGAGAGTTTCTTTTCCAGGTCGTTGACGACGTCGTTGAGTTTCTTCTCAAGGTCGCTTTCATTATTCTCTTTGTTTTTGTCGATCTCGTCGCGCAGTTTGTCGATCAGATCCTTCGCGATCTGCTCCTGGCGCTCCTTCTCCCTGTCCGCCTCGCTGTTGCTGTTGAGCGCGAAGAGATTATAGGGAAGGATCAGCATCGTGACCGCGAGAAGCGCGCAGACCGTGCAGACGACGATCTCGCGGACGCACACGCGGAAGCGCGGCCGCGCTTTGCCTTCGGACAGCACGCGCACCGTATCCTTTCTCTGGGCTGCCGCCGCTTCGCCCGCGTCGTCCATGAACTCGAGCGCCGTCCCGACGCGGTCGGAAAGACCGACGCCGTCCACGCGCGCGGCGATCTTCCTCTCGTCCGGGCGGAAGAAGAGGAAGGACAAAAGTCCCGCGGCGATAAACACCAGGAAAAATTCGGCGATCGCCGCCGCGACGGGCGTCTCCGCCACCGCGATATGGAAGCCCAGCGACATACAGAAGAGCGCAAAGAGCGCGCACGCGCCGCCGAAGCACAGGGCGCGCAGCCCCGCTTCCAGATACAGCTTCCTTTTCTGTTTTTCAAGCAGCGCCGTCAGTTCCCTTTTTTCAGGTTTTTCATTCTTAGCCATTACGCTCTCCTTCTTTCAAAAAAGATCTATCGTTTGTCGCCGCGCATCACGGCGCATTCTGTCTCTTTTATCATTATATCACTTTTTTCACAAAATTGCAATACCCCGCGCGCGCTTTTTGAGATTGACAAAAGATTTCTTTTATGATAAGATATTTTATGATAACAAAACAGAAGAAGGAGCGAACAATGACCTGCAAAGAGTATCCTTACAAACGGTTTACCCTTGAAGAAGGGAAAGCGGCGTTCGAAGCCGCTTCCGAAAAACTGAAAAACGCCCGGTGCGCGGGCTGCGTGCTCGAGGGCAAGAAGATCTTCGACGACGCGATGATCGAATACTTCACGGCGTCCTCGCTTGCGAACAACCGGTTCAACCTCAATATGAAGGACGAATTCTACTCCGCGGAAGTGGAGTATTACGACAGTATTTCGCCCGTGATGCAGCAGTATTCCGTCGATTTCGCCGCTCTGATGCTCGACAGTCCCTTCAGAGGGGAATTAGAGGGCACGAAGATCAATCCGAGATATTATCTCGCCGCCGAGATCGCAAAAAAGGCCTTCTCGCCCGAGGTGATCGAAGACCTGCAGAAAGAGAACGCCACGGTCACCGAATACGCGAAGCTCATGTCGGGCATGACCTTCGACTGGGAAGGAAAGAAGCTTCCGCTCTCGGCGCTGCGCGGCTATCTCGAGAACAGCGACAGAGAGGTGCGGAAAAAGTGCGCCTTCGCGATCGGCGAGGGGCTTTCGGCGCATGCGGCGGAACTGGACGGCCTCTACGACCGTCTCGTGAAGATCCGCACGACGATCGCCCGCAAAATGGGCTATGAGAACTTCGTCGAACTCGGCTACTACCGCATGGGGCGCATGGATTACAACGCCGAAATGGTCGCCGCCTTCCGCGAGAACGTGCGCCGGGATCTGGTGCCGGTGGTCGCGGAGCTGAAGAACGGGCTCGCAAAAGAGCTCGGATACGGCAGGATCACGTTCTACGACAACGAGACCTATACGCCGGGTAAAGCGCCCGAGCCGATCCTCGACACCGCGGGCATTTTCAAAGCCGCGACCGAAATGTACGACGATATGCACCCCGAGATCGGCGCCTTCATGCACAGCATGATCGACGCCGAGGCGTTCGACGTCGAAGCGCGCGAGGGCAAGTGGGGCGGCGGCTACTGCACCCAGTTTGCAAAATACAAGCAGCCCTTCATCCTCGCCAACTTCAACGGCACCAGCGGCGACGTCGACGTCATCACCCATGAATTCGGTCACGCGCTCGCCGCGCACTACGTCTTCTACGGCGGCGATACGGACGTCGACTGCGGCGGCATGGAGACGGCGGAATGTCACTCGATGTCCATGGAATTCCTCTCCTGGAAGTATATGGACAAATTCTTCGGCGACCTCACGCAGGCGTACAGGAAGAAGCATCTGCTCTCTTCCCTCTCCTTCATCCCCTACGGCGTGATCGTCGACGAATTCCAGCATGAAGTTTACGCGCATCCCGACTATACGCCGGAGGATCGCAAGGCGCTTTACCTGCGTCTGGAGGAGAAATACCGTCCCTATCTCGATCTTGAGGGCATCCCCTATATCGAGGAAGGCACGAGATGGCAGTATCAGATGCACATCTATGAAATGCCCTTCTACTATATCGACTACTGTCTGGCGCAGACCGTCGCGCTCTGGTTCCTTGTCAAGAGCAGAGAGGATTACGGCAAAGCGCTTTCCGACTACCTGACCTTCACGCGCACCGGCGGACAGAAATCCTTCACCGATCTTGTGAAGACCGCGGGCATTCCCTCCCCCTTTGAAGACGGCGCGCTCAGAACGCTGGCGAAAAAGGTCCTTGAGATCGCGGGATCGCTCTGAACGGCGGGCAGATAAAACGAACGGACGGCGGGCGTACGCCCGGGGGAAATTCAGATGAACGCGAAAAGAAGCGAAGCGCGGGATCCTGCCGCCCGAAGAACTGTAAAGGGAGGTCGCTCATGATCGATTATTACCAGATCCGCAGCCCGCTTTCACAGATCACCGAGGAGCGCATGACGCGCTATATCGGGCTGTTGTCCAAGGAACTCGGAGAGGATCTGAGGCGTGTGGAACTGTCCGGATATCTCAAGGACAGTTTCGCCCTGCTGTACGTCGCCTCGGGCGGCAGCGAGGGGTACTTCCTCGAGGTCTTTGAAAAACTGAAGGACCGGACGTGCTATATCCTCACAAGCGGCGAGAGCAATTCGCTTGCCGCCTCCATGGAGATCCTCAGTTATCTGAAAAAACACGGCGGGAAGGGACAGATCCTGCACGGCGACGTCGCGACGGTCGCGGGCAGGATCAGAGCGCTGAGGAACGCGCACCAAGCGCTTGACGCGCTGCGCGGCGCGAAACTCGGCTGCGTCGGCGCGCCCTCCGCGTGGCTGATCGCAAGCGACTACGATCCCGAAACGGTCGAAAAGAAGCTCGGCGTCGGGTTCGTTTCGATCGCAATGGAGGAACTGCTCGCAGAGATCGAAAAAAAGCGCTATGAGGATAACGAATATACCGAACTGTTCAAGCGCGCGTCCTTTGACCGCGGCGAGATCGAAAAAGCCCTGTACATCTACGGCGCCTTCAAACGGCTGGTCGACAGATACGGGCTCTCGGGCGTCTCGGTGCGCTGCTTCGATCTTTTGGACGCCGTGCGCTCGACCGGCTGCCTCGGGCTGTCGATCTTGAACAGTCTCGGCGTCTGCGGCGGCTGCGAGGGCGATATGCCGGCGCTGCTGTCCATGGCGATCCTCGGCAAAGTGACGGGAGAGGACCTCTTCATGTGCAATCCCAGCCGCTTTGACACAGACCGGGGCTGCGCGACCTTCGCGCACTGCACGCTGCCCGTGACGATGCCCGCGCGTTTCACCCTCGACACGCATTTTGAGTCGGGGATCGGCGTCGCCGTCCGGGGGAGCTTCGACCGGGGAGACTGCACGGTCTTCAAGTGCTCGGGCGACCTTTCGCGGTACTTCGTGACCGAAGGGCGCATCCTCGACACGCCGTTCGACAGTATGCTCTGCCGCACGCAGATCCGCGTCGGTATCGGGGATTATTCGTACTTCTTAACGGATCCGATCGGAAACCACCATATCCTCTGCAAGGGCGCGCACGCGGCGGAAGTCAAGGCGTTTTTCGACCTTCTCGGGACCGGTCGCTGACCCGCGCCCCGGCAAAACCGAGGGCGCCGCAATAAGATCCGCAAAATAAAAAAAGAACGCGTCGGGCGCTTCCCGGCGCAGGAACAGGAGGAAACACGTCAATGGAACTCATAAGGAGTTTTTCTGTAGATCATACGCGCATCGTTCCCGGCATCTTCACGAGCAGGGTCGATCATCTGGGCGACCGCACGGTCACGACCTACGATATCAGACTGAAGCGGCCGAACAGGGAGCCGGTCATCGACGTCGCGGCGATGCATTCGCTTGAGCATATCATCGCGACCTTTCTGCGCAACGACCCGGCGTGGAAGGACGAGGTCATCTACTGGGGCCCCATGGGCTGCCTGACCGGCTTCTATCTCATCCTCAAGGGCGACCGTCCCTCAAAGGATCTTTATGAACTGATCCTGTCGGCGTTCGAAGCGGTGGAAAAAGCGGAAACGGTGCCCGGAACGGCGCCGGAAAACTGCGGATACTACCGTATGCACAACCTCGAAATGGCGAAATGGTATGCCGCCGAGTTCGTTTCCTATCTGGAAGCAAACGGGGAAAACGAAGAGATCTTTGAGTATCCGAAAACCGAACGTCCCTCAACGGACGGCGGAAAGCATTTTTACGATTCATGATCCGTGATCGAAAGGAGTCTGTATGTTGTACACGCTTTTCAACGGGCAGATAAAAGTCACCGTATCGGATATGGGGGCGGAGCTGCAATCCATTCTCGCCTCTGACGGCACGGAGTACCTCTGGCAGGGCGACGGCAGATACTGGAAAGACCGCGCTCCGGTCCTCTTCCCCTTTGTGGCGCGTCTGACCGAGGGATGCTATGAACTGGACGGGATCCGGTACGGTATGAGCATCCACGGATTCGCCTGCAGAAGCCGTTTCAAGCCGGTTCTGTGCGAACAGAAGAAGATCGTATTGGAACTGACGTCAAACGAAGAGACGCGCGCCGCGTATCCGAGAGATTTCGTTTTCCGTGTGACCTGCGCGCTCGAAGGCAATACCGTTGCGACCGTCTATGAAGTGACGAACACCGACCGCAAAACCATGTGGTTCGGTCTGGGCGCCCATCCGGGCTTCCGGGTGCCGCTGAAGGACGGTCTGTCCTTTTTTGACTACCGTCTGACCTTCGCGGATCCCTGCCGCCCCGTACGCGTCGGCTTTTCTCCCGCCTGCTTTCTTGACGGAAACGATCTTCCCTTCCCTCTGGAAAAGGACCGCTTTCTGCCGCTGCGTCACGGGATGTTTGACGACGACGCGATCGTATTGAAGAACACGTCGCGCGAAGTGACTCTTGAAACGGATAAAGACCGCCGCAGCGTCACCGTCCGGTTCCCGGGAATGGATTATCTGGGGATCTGGCACCGGCCGAAAACCGACGCGCCTTACGTATGCATCGAACCGTGGTGCTCCCTGCCCGCTTTTCAGGACCGGATCACCGTTTTCGAAGAAAAGCCGGATCTTCTGCGGCTGGAGCCGGGAAACGTGTACCGCAACCGCTGGGAGATCACGCTGACTTAAAAGCCGCGCCGGATCGTACGGTAAGGCGCAAATCTTTCGGCAGCCCCGGCGTTCCGGACGTCGGAAAAACGGACAACGTCTGTTCGGGGCGTATGCCGTAAAACAGAGGAAACAGGATGATCAACGATGATATTCTGAAAGAACTGATCGGAGCAAAAGACGGGGAATACCGGTCTTTCCAGGTGAAACTGATCCCGGACGTTCCGCCCGGGACCGTTCTCGGCGTGAGGACTCCCGCGCTTCGCAGGATCGCCAAAGAGGTCTTCGGGAGCGGGGAGCGCGAGGCGTTTCTTCGCACCCTGCCGCACCGTTTCTACGAGGAAAACCTGATCCACTTTTTCGTGATCGCGATGATCGGGGATTTTGACGAGTGCGTTCGCGAAACGAACGCCTTTCTGCCTTACGTCGACTGCTGGCCGGTCTCGGATCAGGCGACGCCGAAAGCCTTCAAGAAAAATCACAAGGAACTTCTGCCTTATATCCGGGAGTGGATCCAGTCGGATCACGTATACACCGCGAGATTCGGGATCCGGATGCTGATGAACGAATTCCTCGGTGAGGATTTCAAGGAGGAATACCTGTCGCTCGCCGCATCCAACAAGGGCGGGGATTACTATCTGAAAATGATGATCGCCTGGTTTTTCGCCACGGCGCTCGCCAAACGGTATGATGAAACGGTCGGCTTTTTTGAAAGCAGGAAACTCGACGAATGGATCCACAGGAAAGCGATCCAAAAGGCGCTGGAGAGTTACAGAGTGACCGACGCGCACAAGGCGTATCTGATCACCCTCAGAGGGCGCGGCGCGGACAGTGTTTGAACACATCGGCTTCAAAGGAGATACAGTATGAAAAAAATCAGATTTATCGTCAGTCTGCTCCTGACGGCGGCGATGCTGCCCGGCGTTCTGCCGCTGGGCGTTCACGCCGTCACGATGATCGACGAGATCCGGATCCTCGACTATCAGAGGCCGCTTATTGGGCAGACCGCGGGCGGGAACCTCATTTCCGTTGCTCTTCCCGACGGCGCGCCGTACGCCGTCGCCTCCCTTGACCGGGAGAACGGAACAACAGGCAAGTATATGGAAATCGACGACTGCTTTGAAGCCGGACAAGAGTATTATCTTCGTTTTGATCTTTCGCCCGCGGCGGGCTATGTATTTGCGGAACACTGTTCGGTCCTGATCAACGGCGGCGCAGATCGGGTCGACGGTGAATTTACGACGCAAAACGAAGACGGCACGCTGACCTTTTATACGGTCAACTATACGTTGACGGACGCTCTTCGCGGCGACGTCGACCGCGTCGGGACGGTCAACATATCGGACGTGACGGAATTATTGAATATTTTAGCGGGCGCAAAAACGGAAGATCCCGCGCTTTGCGATCTGAACGGCGACGGCTATGTCAACGTGACCGAACTGCCCGATATCCTTAAGGGAGCATAAACCGATGAGAATGCTGACAGAACTGTTTTGGGCGTTTTTGAGGATCGGACTGTTCACGTTCGGCGGCGGATACGCGATGATCCCGCTGATCGAGCGTACCTGCGTCGTCAAAAAGGAATGGATCACGCACGAGGAAATGGCGAATATCACGGTGATCGCCGAATCGACGCCCGGACCCGTCGCGATCAACTGCGCCACCTACGTCGGGCTGAAGAAAAAGGGCTTTTGGGGGGCGGTCGCGGCGACGCTCGGCGTCGTTTTACCGTCCTTCCTCATCATTCTTCTCATCTCGTTTTTTCTCGACCGCTTTCTTGAGATCAGATGGATCGCGAGCGCCTTCAAGGGCATCAGGATCGCCGTCGGGATCCTGATCGTCGACGCGGCGGTGAGAATGATCGTCAGAATGAAGAAGAAGCCTCTTGCGATCGTCATCCTTTCGGTCGCCTTCGCCGCCATGATGCTGATCGATCTCTTCGCGCTGCGGATCTCCACCGTCGTTCTGATGCTTGCGGCGGCGGCTGTCGGTCTGACCGTATATCTGATCAGAGAGCGCGCGGGAAGGAGGGACCGGAATGATCCTTCTTGAACTGCTCGCCGGCTTTCTTGAGATCGGCTGCTTCTCCTTCGGCGGCGCGTACGGAGCGATCCCGCTGATCCGCGAGATCGTAGTGTCGTACGGCTGGATCGGGGAGGAGGAACTGTCGTATATGATCGCCGTCAGCGAAAGCACGCCCGGTCCGATCATGGTCAACCTGGCGACCTACGTCGGAAGCGAAAAAGCGGGCGTCCCGGGCGCGCTCATTGCGACCGCCGCCGTCGTGCTGCCCGCTTTTCTGATCGTGATCGTCCTGACGCTGCTTCTGAAGAAACTGGTAACGAACGGCGCTTTTCAGGCGACGCTCGGCGCGCTGAAGCACTGCGTCGCCGGGATCGTGCTCGCCACCGGCGTTTATATGATCCTTGTGAACTGCGTCGGCGTCCCTGGAAATTTCAAGGCGGATATCGCCGCGATCGTGATGACCGCCGTGCTCGGCGCGCTGTATTTCGGATCGAGGAAGATCATTAAGAACGGCGTTTCGCCGATCGTGCTGATCGTCCTCGCCGGCGTCGCCGGGGTCTTCGTTTACGGGTGGTAAGCGTCATCCGTTTGTTTTGAAATGACTCAGAACCGCTTTCGGCGTTCCCGCCGGCGGCGGATCGTCAAACCGCGTTTTGACAGGAGAGGAAGCGAAATGTTGTATATTCATGAGGTCGAACCGGACGAGACCGTTCTTGCACGGCTGATCGCCTTTTCAGAGGACTGGGCGGCAGAGGACAGCTGCTACGGGTACCTGCCGAACGGCAGATCCGATATCGAAGGAAACAGGATCTTCCTCGCCGAAGACGGCGGGAACACCGTGGGATACCTCTTCGGAAAGGTTTACAGATCGAAAAATATGAACTCCGTGATGCCAGAGGGAACGCCGTATTTTGAAGTTGAGGAACTGTACGTCGTACCGGAAAGACGTTCGCGGGGGATCGGTAAAAAACTCTTTGAATACGTCGAACAGACCGTCAGAGCCGAAGCGGAATATATCGTTTTGAGTACGGCGACGAAAAACCGGACGGCGATACTGCATTTCTATCTTGACGAGCTGGACATGACGTTCTGGAGCGCAAGACTGTTCAAAAAAATCTGAAAGGGGCCGCGCAAAGACCGGTATCGGGCGCTTCGAAGCGCGCGGCAGAGGGAAAAAACGTGAAAAACGAAAAAAGGGGCTGCAACTGGACGGCGTATTTTGATCCCGATACCGGGAGATACTTCGCGGAGATCATATATACGAGCCGCGAGGGGCGCGAACAGTACGATTATGAGATCACAAGGGAGATCTACGAGCGCCTCGGCACGTTCGGGGACGACGTTGAGAACGAACGGCTGATCAGGACCGCCAAAATGGCGTATTCGTTTGAGAACACGATGTACGGCACGCTCGGGCCGGAAAGGACCGTCTGGGACGAAGAAGTCCACGGGGCGATGGCGGAACACGAGAGAAAAAAGAAGAAAAAGAAAAACGACTGAACGGAGGAAGATCATGATCCACGTCGCATTTTATGACGCGAAGCCCTACGACAAACCGTCTTTTGAGCGTTACGGAGAAGTGCGCGGTCTGCGCTTCAAATATCTGGAAACCAAGCTGAACGAGGACACCGCCGAGCTTGCAAAGGGCTGCGAAGCGGTCTGCGTCTTCGTCAACGACACGGTGAACGCCGCCGTGATCGACCGGCTGCAGGCGCTGGGCGTGCGCCTGATCGCCCTGCGCTCGGCGGGCTACAACAACGTCGATGTGAAGCACGCCTACAAAAAGATCCACGTCGTCCACGTCCCGGCGTATTCCCCTTACGCCGTCGCGGAGCATACGATGGCGCTGCTGCTGACCTCGGTGCGGCGCATCCACAAGGCGTACAACCGCACGCGCGAGTTCAATTTTTCCCTGTCGGGACTCACCGGCTTCGATTTCCACGGCAAGACCGTCGGCGTGATCGGCACGGGAAAGATCGGGCGCATCTTCATTAACATCTGCCGGGGCTTCGGAATGAAGGTCGTCGCGTACGATCCCTTCCCCGCCCCCGACAGCGGGATCGAATACGTCACACCCGACGAACTCTACGCCCGCAGCGACGTCATTTCCCTGCACTGCCCTCTGACCGAGGACAGCCGGCACATGATCGACGAAAAAGCGATCTCGAAAATGAAAAAGGGCGCGGTGATCGTCAACACCTCGCGCGGGGCGCTGATCGACGCCGAAGCGCTGCTCAAGGGGATCAAGGAGCGAAAGATCGGCGCGGCGTGCCTCGACGTGTACGAGGAGGAGGCGGACGTCTTTTTCGAGGACCGCTCGGGGCATATCCTCGACGACGACCTGCTCTCGCGGCTGATCTCGATGCCCAACGTGATCGTCACCTCCCATCAGGCGTTCCTGACCGAGGAGGCGCTTTCCAACATCGCCGAAACGACGGTGAACAACATCCTCTCCTGCTTTGAAAACGGCGGCGCCTGCGATAACGAGCTCTGCTACCGCTGCGGGAATATCGAGCGGTGCAAAAAGGAGCGAAAGGAGAAGTGTTTTTAAGGATATGAACAAAAAAGTCCGGATCATCCTGACCGTCTGAAACTCTGCTTCGCGTTCGGCATTTTTGAGAAAAACACGGTTTTCACGGTCGAGCGTGTCTGTTGAGAAAGGGAGAAAGAAGAAAAATGAAATCGATACTGATCAAGGACACGACGCGCGAGGAGCGCGCCGAAATCGTCCGCCGGGCGCTGTGGGGAAACTGCGGCGCCGAGTGTGAATTCTGTTCGGGCTGCGACAACCGCGGCGGCGGGGTGATCGACAGTATCTATCAGCCCTATATCGACGGCGAAAAGGAACTCTCTGAGATCAACGAGAGCTTCAGCGCGCCGTTCGTAAGATAATGAAAAAAACCGGAGGAGCGAAAACTCTTCCGGCAAGAACAAGGGGGGCAGATTATGAATTTGCTTGAGGAATACTACAAGAGCAGGGATGAAGAACAACGGCTCCTGTCGCAGCACGGGCAGGTCGAATATCTGACCACGATGAAATACATCCGCGAATGCCTTTCATGCTTCAGCGATCCCGAAATTCTGGAAGTCGGCGCCGGTACCGGCAGGTACAGCGTTGCGCTTGCAAAGGAAGGCTATTCCGTTACGGCGGTCGAACTGGTGGCGCACAATCTGGACGTATTGAGATCGAAACTCGACGGTACGGAGCCGATCACGGCGGTACAGGGGAACGCTTTGGATATGTCGGCGTTCCGGGACCGGTCGTTTGATCTGACGATGCTGCTGGGTCCCATGTATCATTTATACACGTTCGAGGACAAGAAACAGGCGCTGGCGGAAGCGGTGCGCGTCACGAAGCCCGGGGGATATATACTTGTCGCCTATTGCATGAACGAGCCCACGGTCATCCAGTACGTATTTCTTTCCGGGCACTTAAGCGACGTTCTGAAAGCGGACGCGCTGCTGACGGACGACTGGCACTGCAAGAGCGAGCCGAAAGAAATATTTGAACTGGTCAGAACGGAGGATATCGCGCGTCTGAACGCCGGCTTCTCTTTTGACCGGGTCAAACTGGTCGCGTCGGACGGCGCGGCGCATTACATGAGCGATTTTATCGACAACATGGACCGGGAAACCTTCGCCAAATGGATGGAATATCATTTTGCGGTCTGCGAGCGGCAGGATCTGATAGGCGCGTCCAATCACACCCTCGATATTCTGAAGGTCCGTATCCGGGAAACCTTTTGAAAAAACACAGAACGTCCTGACGCAAGGAGGAAAAAGAAGTGGCAAAGAAGGATAAAAAAGAAATCAGGATCGCCCGCCGTGAGGACTGGAAAACCGAGCCCATGCCCGAGAAGCGCGAGACCTTTGTGCTTCGCCGGTCTTTTGACGAAAAGGAAATGAACGCGCTTCGTTCGGGGCACATCCCGCAGACGATGGACGACAGGTGGTTCATGTACATGGAGGGTACGTCGCTCTGGGCGCACCGCAGCTGGACGGGATGCTGTATTTACCGGGTCGATTTCAAAGAGGACGGCGGACATTCCGTGACGGTCAACCGCGATCCGGAACAGTATGGATGCACGGATATCGAAGAAGACGCCGAAACCTTAAACGGACTGCTGGACGCGTGGATCCGGTCCGCCCGATGATCGCCGGGAAACAGCAATGCCGTACGAAGAATTGAGAGCGGTCTGGGAAAAGGAAGAGCGCGTCGCAAAAATCAAGGGCTGGGATTTTTCTCATATCCGCGGAAGATATGAAGAAGATCCGCACAACAATCTGAAAGAACAGAAAAAAGCGTTTGAAAACATAGGCTTTGGTCTCTTGCGGGCAGAGGATCAGGAAAGACTCAGCGCTTCTTTATCCCCGAGCAAGCCGAACTGTTTGAGAAATACGACTCAGCGGTAAAGGAAGTGAACGCCGCAGCCGAAGTGGAAGCGTTTTCCTACGGCTTCCGGCTCGGTGTCCGGCTGATGACCGAGACGGGCGTGCCGCTCATACAACAGGCATATATAACGAGGGGGTGTTTCATTTGGCATATTTGCGCCAAATGAAAC
>JAFTCT010000024.1 GCA_017454525.1 Clostridia bacterium | reverse complement strand
CTCACGCCTCGGTTTTGTCATATTGTTAGACAATAAGCGTTCGCCTGTCCGGACAAAACCGCAAAAGTCGCGCAAAACGGACGGGATCCCGACCATCCGTTTTGCGGGGGCTGCTCATTTGCAGGCAAATGAAACACCCCCTTTTTCCGGAACGATTATTTTTGCTCCGGCGTTTCCGTTAAAACCGTCCGTGAACGTCTCGCGCCGCCCGGTCAAGTGCTGAGCGCGTCGAGCAGCGCCGTGACGTCCTCGATCGACGTGTCGCCGTCGCCGTTCAGGTCGGTCGAAACGCCGTCTGCGACCGAGCCGCGGCTGCCGGAGAGCCAGTCGAGCAGCGCCGTGACGTCGCTGATATCGACGACGCCGCTGCCGTCCAGGTCGAAGCCGGCGTCGGGCACCGTGACCCTGATCGCCGTGCCGACGGTACAGACGTCGGTGATATGTACGGTATTGCGGTCTTCGTCGAGCGTATAGCCCGGCTGACTGTTGTAGAAGGAGATCGTCAGTTCGTACGCGCCGCCGTCGACGGGCGCGGGATCGATGATATCGAAGATCAGCTCCGCCATCACGGCGTCGCCTGCCGCGGGCTTTTTAACGTCGGTCGCCGAGAAGACGCGCGCCTTGCCGGGTGCGCTCAGAACGGCTCTGCCGTAGGGGAAGGTCGGGGAGAACGCGCCCGACACGAAGGCTAATTTTTCCGGGTCGAAGTTCACCTCGACCGAGAAGCCGTAGATGTCGGCGGGGAGGTTGTGCATGGAGAGCGTGACGTGCGCCTGCTCGCCGTACAGGGTGGTCCCGGGGGCGTCCAGACGGTAGTAAAAGTCGTTTTGAAGCGAGAAATGCGTCGTGACCGTGCCGGGCACGAGGACGTAGTCCAGATCGATCATATCCGCGCCGTCCAGGTAGTAGAAGCAGTCGCCGCGCGCCTTGTCGACCTCGATCTCAACGGCGCTTTCACCGGTCTTCAGCAGGCGGAAGGTGACGACGGCGATCGATTTGTTGGATTTGTACGCCGTCAGATCGGTCGCGAAGAAATCAACGTATCCCTCGCCGAAATTGACGGTGCTGAAGTCGTTGAGCTGGTTGGCGTAGGTATACTCCTCCTCGGCGGTGCTCTCCAGAGCTTCGAGCATGGTCGGATCGTATTTCAGACGGAACTGCATACCGTTGAGCCCCTTGTTGTCCGAAATATTCACCCGCACCTCCGCGAGCTCGCCGCGTTCGCCTTCGGCGGAGGTGACGGTCAGGGTGATCGGCTGACGCGTTTCGGCGACAGCCGTAAAGGGGAAGAGCGACGCGAACGCCGCCAGAAGTGAGAGCGCCGTGAAAAGAGCGATGAAACGCTTGTTGAACATATCCTGTTCCTCCTTGTGTTTTGAACTTCCGCGATCATACGGTGCAGTCGTAAACGTAACCGTTTTTGTCTATGGCGACGCCGGGGGAGCGGACGCGCAGGAACTGCAGGATCTCTTCTCCCTCTTCGGTGCCGAATTTGCTCTCCACTCTCCCGTCGGTCTGCACGCCCGGCAGGACGCGCAGCGCATAGCCGGCTTCTCCTGTGAAGGTCAGCTCGACCAGCATCGTCGGGAAGGTGCCGTTATTGAATAAAAAGTTGCCGAGATTCCAGAAGATCAGCTTTCCCTTGTAGGATTCGATGCCCTGGATCCGGTGGGCGTGTCCGCCGATCACGAGATCCGCGCCGGCGTCGATGAAGTGCCGGGAAACGAGGCGCTGCTTGTCCTCGATGACGTCGCTGGTGCCCTCTCTGCCGTAATGGGGATAGACGACGACGAAATCGGCTTTGGTCTTTGCCTCGCGGATCTTCTCGCAGACGAGCGTATCGTCATAGCATCCGCAGATGCCCGGCGCGTCCTCTTCGGCGACGGGGGTGAAATAGTTCTTCTCGGCGCAGGAGGTCGCGATCAGCGCAACGGTCACGCCGCTCTGCGTATAGTAATAGGGCTCATAGGCTTCCGAAGCGTTCTTTCCGGCGCCGAAGGTGGGAATGCCCATTTCTTCAAAGGTCGAAAGAGTGTCCAGAAAAGCGTCGCGCCCGAAGTCGTAGACGTGATTGTTGGCGAGCCCGACGAGGTCCGCGCCGATGCTTTTGAACATTTTCGCCGTTTCGGGCGAGGTGCGGAAGGAGTATTCCTTTCCTTTCAGCCCCAGCGGCTCGCCGCGGCTGCTGACGGAGCTCTCGCAGTTGACGACCAGCAGATCGACGCGCCGCATTTCGTCGAGCATTTCCCGGTCGATCAGGCTGTCCAAAGTCCTGCCCCGCTCCTTGGCGCGGTTGTAGACTCCCGAGGAAGTGCTGAGATGCTTTCCCTGATAGTAGGTCTCCGCGTAGCTGATATCGCCCGTGAAGCCGATCGTGAAGGGGACGAAGGGCGTCGGCGTGGGCATGGGCGTGGG
>JAFTCT010000023.1 GCA_017454525.1 Clostridia bacterium | reverse complement strand
GCGTCCTCGGCGTTCAGCGATGAAAGCCTTGACGACAGCATCCTGCACGGGTATTTCAAAACCGCCGACGGCGGCGCCGAGGGCGAGTGCGTGGGCTTCGCGTCGATCGTCGATCTGTTCGGCGATAAAGTCGCCACGATCTACGGCGTCGATGTTTCGTATTATAACGTGTATAACTTTACCGCGATCACGGGCGTGAAGGATGAATTCGTCAATTACGAGCAGACGCTCTTCCGGTCGTTTGCCTCGCTGAAGATCAAGCAGGAATTCATCTCGAAGATGCTGAACAACAGCGAAGCGTCGTTCGAGCAGATGCAGCGGATCAACGCGTCGATCGCGGCGTCCTACGACAATTACAATTCCGCATGGCTCGCGAGATCGCAGTCCGGGGACATCGCCCGCCAGAAGCGGAGCGACGCGACCCTCGGCTACGAGAGAGTATACGATACCGAGACCGGAGAGATCTACAAGGCCTATAACGGCTTTACGGATGAATATGACGGCCAGCGTTACCGACCGGTCACCGACGATATGTATTCCCGGGGCTGGGACGGTTACATCGAAAAACAATAAACGGACGGGACGCGCGTTCGCGCCGCCCGAATCACAGAATTGCGAGGGATAAACATGAAAGCTGAAAAAATCATTGCCTTTGCGCTCGCGCTGATCCTTGCGTTATCGACGTTTACCGCGGGGAGCGCGTTCCCCGTCGGCGCGGCGGAGGACGCCGTCGCTACGGGCAAAACGGGTCCCGCGGCGGGAGATTACGTCTATCTCGGCGCGACGACCCCGGAAGCGTCCTACGACGGTGAGACCGCGGGGCAGCCCGTCAAATGGCGGGTCCTTGATCCCGCCGAAACGAACTTCGGTGAGCCGGGCGTTTTCCTGATCACCGAGGAGCTGCTCGGGGGCACGGAGAAGTACGGCGTTTACGGTTATATTCTCTTTAATGATTATACCGCACAGGGCGCGCGGGAGAGAAGCGCCGTCGAATGGAAGGGAAGCATGGCGCAGAGCTGGTGCAAGTCGTTTTACTCGGAAAACCTGACTGCGCAGGAGCAGAAGGCGATCCTCGCGGCGACGAAAACCGACGAGCCCTTTGAATACAACCCGGCCGACGAGCACGCCGACATCGGCAGCTATTCGATCCGTTTCGACGCCTCGGCGCTGGAAGGGGAATACGTGTTTTTCCTTTCTCCCGAGGAGGTCGTGACTTATTTCCCGGAACGCGAAACCGATCCGGGCAGGATCGCCGAATATAACGGCGAACCGTTTTTCTGGTGGCTGCGCACTCCCTGGACGGCGTTTTCCTATAATTATTTTATCGGCAACGTAAGGTCCGACGGTACGATCGCCGCCGCGGAAGTGAAAGAGAACGTCATCGCCGGCGCGCGCCCGGCGATGAATCTCGACCCCGACCGCATCCTGATGTGGTCGGCGGCGTCGGACGGCAAGCCGCAGTCCGCGGACGGAAAGCTCGCCGCGCTTCGCGGGGATACCTGCGAGTGGAAGCTGACGCTGCTTGACGAAAGCCTCTCGCTGACGGTCGAGAAATCAGGCATTGTCAGGGACGGGAATACGCTTTACGTTCCCTTCTCCGGCGCGACGACCGGAGAAGGCTGCTTCGTCTCCGCCGCGGTCAAGGACGACGACGGGAACGTCCTCTGTTACGCGAAAGCCGCCGACCTGTCTTCCAAGTCAAAAGGCGTAGCGAAACTTGACATTTCGAAGGTCGGCGACAATCACCTGTACCTGTTCTGCGAACGCGAGAACGCCGACTACGTCTCCGACTGCGGCAGCACGATGCAGGAGATCCCGCTGTCGCCGCAGATCGAGGAACCGACGACCGAAGCTCCGACGACGGAAGCTCCGACAACGGAAACTCCGACGACCGAGGTTCCGACAACGGAAGCGCCGAAGACGGAAGCTCCGACGACGGAAGCGCCGAAGACGGAAGCTCCGACAACGGAAGCGCCGAAGACGGAAGCGCCGAAGACGGAAGCCCCGACAACGGAAGCCCCGACGCAGTCCGTCACCCCGCATGAGCATCAATGGGGCGAAGGGCAGTTTGCCGAGCCTGACCGCGACCGTCTGACCGCGATCAGAATCTACACCTGTCCCGACTGCGGAGAGACGAAAAAAGAAGAGATTCCGTATACGCTCGGCGACGTCGATCAAAACGGCAGAATCACCTCCGGCGACGCGCGTCTTGCGCTCCGTCGCGCCGCCCGCATTGAAGTCTTTGAAGAAAACTCGCCCGCGTTTCTGGCGTGCGACGTGGATTGCGATTCCAGAGTGAAGGCGACGGACGCCCGCCATATCCTTCGAGGAGCCGCGAAGCTGGAAGATCCGAAAACATGGGGGAACGGTGAAACCCCGCCGCCCGCGACCGAGGCTCCTGCGACCGAGGATCCTACGACTGAGACCCTGCCGACCGTGACCCTGCCGACCGTGACCGAAGCTCCATCCGCTCCCACGGAACCTTCGGAAAAAATTACGGATCTTGCCGTGAAGGTGCGTGCTACCGCCGCCTCGAAGCTGAAGCTGGTTGAAAAGGATACGGAAGCGTTCACCATGCAGATCCCCGAGGGCTGGGAGCTGCGCTACGGCTGGGACGGCGAAAAAATGCTGCTCATCCGGGTCTATGATCCGGAAAATCCGGTGAACCAGATCTTTTACGCCACCGATATGGTCCCGTTCATGAAGAGCGAAGCGGGCGCGCGGATGTACGCGAGCACGGGGCCTGTCACGTTCAGCGAGGCGCCCATCCTCGATCCCCCGACGAACGAAACGCTGTTCAAACAGATCCCGAAGCTCCGCGACTATTATTTCAATACGATCAAGTCGGAAGCGACCGCGACGATGCTCCCGGAGATCTATGATTTCGAGCTGCTCGAGAAGCTGCCCGCGTCCTCGGCGTTCAGCGATGAAAGCCTTGACGACAGCATCCTGCACGGGTATTTCAAAACCGCCGACGGCGGCGCCGAGGGCGAGTGCGTGGGCTTCGCGTCGATCGTCGATCTGTTCGGCGATAAAGTCGCCACGATC
>JAFTCT010000140.1 GCA_017454525.1 Clostridia bacterium | reverse complement strand
TTCTCTACGCGCAATTGTTCCGGTAAAGCAGTAATTCTCTGTTCGTTTCGTCGGCTTTGCCGACACCTTTGCCCACGAAAAGGCATCAGCCTCATCCGTCGACAAGCGCCACCTTACCGGGAACCCCCAAACACCGCTCCTTGCGTCGCGCTATTCGGGGAACCCCTTCCCCCCCATCGGGGAAGGCTCCTCGGACACCCTTTAATAAAGGGTGCCGCCTAAACATGGCGCTCCGCGCCCGTCCTCAACCCGCCGTCGAGGCGGATTTCACCGAACACGAAGTGTTCGATTTCACCGCCGGGGGAAGGGGTTCCCCGGAAGCCGCTTCGCGGGTTCAGGGGGTTCCCGCAGACGATTTCACCGCGCAGCGATTTCACTGCGCGCGGCGCGTGCCTTGCCGCGCGCCGCGCGCTCCGCGCCGTCACCGGGCAATTCCGCAAAACAATAAAAACTTTTTTCAAAAAATCGAAAAAAACTCTTGACAAACCTCAAAAATCATGCTATACTCTCGGCGTTCATCCACAGACAGCAGGTTCGAAGGTAAAAGCGTCGCTTCCCTGCCGAGGAGAGAAGTAAATACCCCGATGGGAGATTTGCGGTCTTTTCCGGCGCTTGCTGTCCGGAGAAGGCTTTTATTTTTTCAGGAGGTGAAAACGCAAATGCCAAGCGCAAAAATCCTTGAAGCGAAGCAGGCACAGGTCGCCGAGTTATCGGAGAAGATCAAAGCCGCGGCTTCCGGAGTGATCGTAAACTACCAGGGCATTACCGTGGACGACGACACCAAACTGCGCGCAGAACTGCGCAAAGCGGGTGTGGAATACAAAGTTTACAAAAACTCCATCACGGGCAAAGCGTGCGAAGACGCCGGATACGGCGACATCCGTCCGCATCTCGAAGGCATGACCGCGATCGCGATCAGCCGCGAGGACGCCGTTGCGCCCGCAAAGATCCTGAAGGCGTACGCCGACAAGATCGAATCTTTCGCCCTGAAAGCAGGTTTCGTTGACGGACAGGTCCTCGACGAAGCAGGCGTCAGAGCACTCGCCGAAATCCCCGGCAAAGAGACCCTTGTGTGCAAGATCATGGGCTGCATGAGAAGCCCGCTCTTCAAACTTGCATACGTCCTGCAGGCCGTCATCGACAAGAACGGCGAGCAGACCCCCGCGGCGGAATGATCTCCCCGCACACACATCTTCAAACTTAAGAAAAAATCGGAGGAAAGAAAAATGGCTACTGAAAAAACCGCTGCTCTGCTTGAAGAGATCAAGCAGCTCACCATCCTTGAAATGGCAGACCTCGTGAAGGCTCTGGAAGAAGAATTCGGCGTTTCCGCCGCTGCTCCCGTCGCCGTCGGCGGCGCCGCTGCCGCTGCTGCGCCCGCAGAAGAAGAGAAGACTGAATTCGACGTCATCCTGAAGGAATTCGGCGCGAAGAAGCTCGACGTCATCAAGGCTGTCCGCGAACTCACGGGTCTGGGTCTGAAGGACGCGAAGGACCTTGTCGAAGCCGCTCCCAAGGAAATCAAGACCGGCGTCTCCAAGGACGAAGCCAACGCCGTCAAGACCGCTCTCGAAGCTGCCGGCGCCGTCGTCGAAATCAAGTAATCAGAGACAAAAAAGTACCGTTTCACCGTTCCGGAGATCCGGAGCCGCGAAGCGGTCTTTTTTTCTTTTTTTCTTCCCTTTTTTCTTTGCGGCGGACGGCGGACGGGCAATATTCTTCTTGACATCACGGGGCGGTTGTTGTATAATAAGATAGAGTAGTATGGAATATCGCCGCAAACCGGCGTTTACGGGAAAAGAGAAAGGAACGGGCAAGGGAGCAATGGAACACAATCTGAAACTGGAGATCGTCAACGATACGCCCTTCAAAAACCTGACGTATATGCTGACGCTCAATCAAAAATCCGAAAGGATCACGCAGCGACAGACGATCCTGCGCCGCGAAACGACGTCCGAAACGCGCGAAGTGCGGGTCAAACTGCGCAAAAAGGATATCTGGAGCGCCGAAAAGCGCGGCGCGCACCGCTTCTGGCTCCTCATGGACGTGCTGGACGTCTTTTTCGGCAGCTTGTCCGACAGCGATCATCTGCCCTTCTCGATCGAATACAAATGCCCGGCGGACAGCGGCATTCAGGAACGGAAGATCCTGCTCGTCAGCCGTCTTCTGCGCACAAAGAGGGAGAACGTCGCGCTCTGGAGCCGCTACACCACGGCGCAGTATATCATGGTCTCCCTGCTGCTCGCCTTCTTCGTCCTGCTTGCAAGCGTCGTGTTCAGCGGCGTCTTCAAGGCGCTGTGGCTCGTCGGATGCGCGGCGGCGATCGGCACGCTTCTCTTTTTCCGCATCAAACGCCGCAACAAGATCAAAAAGGAGCTCCTCGTTTACAGCGCCGAAGAGGAAGAGGCAGGTCTGCCCGCGGCGGATCTTGAGGCGTCGGGAGAACAATGAATTACATTTTTTACGATATCGAATGTGCAAACTGTCAGAACGGGCAGGCGAAGATCTGCTCGTTCGGCTACGTCGTCACCGACGAATCCTTCAACGTCCTTGAGAAAAGGGACGTTGTGATCAATCCCCGCGCGCCCTTCCTTCTGATGGGCAGGGGGCGCAAACAGTACATCAAGCTCGCCTACAGTATGTCGCAGTTCCGTTCCGCGCCCGATTTCGCCGACGTTTACGGCAGGATCCGCGCGCTGCTCACCCGCCGCGACTGCCTGATCTTCGGCTACGCCGCGGACAACGACGCGGGCTATCTGAAATCGGAATTCGAGCGTTTTCATCTGCCGTCCATCGACTTCGCCTATTACGATCTGCAGAAACTCCTGAACTTCGTTCTGCCCAAAGAGGAAGGACAGCCGCGCAATCAGATCTCGCTGACCTCGGCGGTCGGGATGCTCTGCGGAGAGGAGCCCTCGCAGGAGATCCACAAGAGCGACGACGACGCTCTGCTGACCATGCAGGTCCTGAAGGGCATCGCCGAAAAGACCGGCGTCGCGCCGGTCAAACTGCTCGAACGGTATCCGGTCTGCAGAGGCGATCTGTCGCACGGGCAGGTCCTGGTCCGCATTCCCGAGGGTCCGAACCTCATCGTCAGAGTGCTGGGCGACAAGTCCGACCGCATATCGCCGAAAAGCGAAAACCGCACGATCTACGTGCGGTACGTGCGCCACGTCAAGCCCTCGGGCGCGATCCGCCCCCAGTGGCTGAAGGGCAAGCGCGTCGGCATCCCCGAAAAATACGCGGAGCGGCACTTCAAAAACGCCGTCAGACTGATCTCGCTGATCTGCGACTGCGGCGGCAAATATACGCTGATCCCCGAGGAATGTCAGTACTTCATCACCTTCCCGGTCTATGACGATACCGGCGCGGAGAAGATCAGCGCCGAGCAGCTGCGCATCCTCGAAAAGCGCCCGATCTCACGCGCGAAATTCCTGACGCCCGAGCAGTTTTTCGCCGCCTGCCGCATAGACGCGGAGGAATTTGAGAAAACGCCCGTTCCGGATCTGACGTATCTGCTGGACGAGCGCTACGCGCCCAAGAGCAAAAAAGCGGCGCAGGAGCCCTCCAGACGCACCCCGCCGGTCAAGAAGGACCGCACGGTCGTCATTATTCCCGACGAAGAGGACGATTGAGCGCTAATTCTGCTTCCGGACCGTTTTGTATTCGTCGTAATACCGGAAATACGGACATTTTCCGGTCTGCCTTGCCAAAAAGTCGGCGAATTCGTCCTCGTCCAGCCCCACCGAGCAGGTCGGACCGAATTCTTCGTCGTCTTCAAAAAACTCACAGTTCTCACATTTTCCCGTTTCCGCGCCGCGTGAAGGCGTTTTCCCGGACGGTTTCTTCTCTTCTTTCATTTCCGCGCACCTCTCTTCTTTTGAAATTATACCATGCGGAATCCGAAAAATCAAGAAGAAGACGCCCGGGCGACATAATTCCGCTGTCGCCGGCAAGAATATCAACAGGAATCCTCTGAAATTCATAGCGCGACCGGCTGTGCGCCGTTTTGCCGCAGAATAAAGAGGTTCCCGACAGCACCTTCTGAAAGGACGTCCTATGTCAACCAAACAGTTTTCCCTGCGCGTTCTGTCGCTGATCCTCGCGCTTTGCGGGATCGTTTCCCTTTCCTCCTGCTTCGGCGGGAACGTCACCGTCCATACGTCGTCCGACGTTGAAACGCCGTTGGCCACCGAAACGCCGGCGGAGCCGACGGCAAGCGCGACTTCGTCCGTCACGCCGACCGAGACCCCCGCGCCCACCGTGACGCCCACGGAAAGCGCGTCCGTCCCGACGCCCTCCCTGCCCGGTCCGTCCGAAACGGCGGTCCCGTCGACCGAAACACCGACCCCCACGCCGACGCCTACTCCTACGCCGACGCCCACGACTCCGACGCCGACGCCCACGCCCACCCCGACGCCGACCGCGTCTTTGAGTTTTGAGACGACGACCGTCCCGGGCAAGAACGTGCGCCATCTCTTCACCCACTGCCTGATCGTCGATCCGGCGAAGGGCTGCGCCTCCGCCGACAAACTGAGTCTTGACGCCGACTGCCTGACGGTCAGCGAATTCAAGAAACTGCTTCAGAGTCTTTACGACAAGGACTACTGTCTCATCGACATCAACGATATGTACGTTTCAAACGGAAACGGCGGCGTGAAGCTCGCGGACGAGGTCAGGATCTATAAGGGCAAGAAGCCGCTGGTCATCTCGATCGACGACGTGACCTACGACCCCCGGAAGAAGGGCTCGGGCATGATCGACCGCCTGGTCGTCGACCGGGACGGCAGGATCGCGGGCGAGATCGACAATCCCGACGGCAGCAAAACGCTCAATTACGAAGAATGCTTCTGCCTGCTCGAGGAGTTCCTTGTCGATCACCCCGATTTCTCTTTTGAAGGCAGCAAATTTACGCTGGCGCTCACCGGGTTCGCCGGGATCCTCGGCTACCGCACCGACGAACAGACCGCCGACGCGGAATACCGCAAGTCCTACAAGATCCCCGAAGGGACCGATTACAACGCCGAGCGCGCCAAGGCGCTGAAAGTGGTCGAGTGGTTCAAGAGCCACGGCTACAACTTCGCCTGCCACACCTATTCGCACTCCGATTATACCAACTGCTCTCTCGGCCGCGTCGAGCGCGATATCGAGAAGTGGAACCGCAACGTCAAGCCCCTGATCGGCGAAACGAAGGTGCTGGTCTATCCCTACGGCGCCTTCACCTATCAGGACACCGAGAAACATCAGAAGTTGCTCGGCGAGGGCTACGTGATGTTCTGCGGCACCAGTCAGCTCAATACCCTCTGGGACAACGCGCAGCCGACTTCGAGCGGCGGCGCGGCAAAGAACACCGGTACGATCTATCTGGAGCGCTTCACGGCGACCGGCTTTACGGTGCGCACCTACGCGACGAAAGCCAACTATATCGCCTACTACACCGACTACTATAAGGAACTCGGCAACGACGCCGAAACGGCAAAAGCCAAAGCGGAGGACCTCGCGTCGCGGCTCTATGAGACCTCCCACAAGAATTCGCTTGAATACTACGACCCGACCGATCTTTACGATCACGAGAACCGCTATTACAAGATCCTGTCCGATTGAGGCACGAATATGAAATCACTGCGTGAACTCTATAAAGTGGGCAGAGGACCCTCCTCTTCCCACACCATGGGTCCCGAGCGCGCCTGCAAATATTTTTTGGAGGCGTATCCAGGCGCCGACAGTTATAAGGTGATCCTCTACGGATCGCTCGCGCTGACCGGCAAAGGGCACCGCACCGACGACGCGATCGAAAAGACGATGCGCCCCTTCCCCGTCGAGATCGTTTTCAACAGCGACGAGACCGACCTGCCCCACGCCAATACGATGGATTTCTTCGCATATGAGAAGGGCAGAGAGATCGGGCACGACCGCATCCTGTCGGTCGGCGGCGGCGATATCGTCGTAGTCGGCCGTCCCGAGGAGACCAAGCCCGAGATCTATCAGGAAAACAGTTTCGCCGAGATCGCGGCGATCTGCCGCCGCCGGGGGATCCGTCTGTCCGATTACGTCTTCGAGAAGGAGGACAGGGATATCCGCGTGTTCCTCTTCGACATCTGGCAGATCATGAAGGAAGAGATCGAAAAAGGGCTGATCGCGTCGGGCGAGCTGCCGGGAGGACTGCACGTCGAGCGCGTCGCGCAGCTGCTGTATAACCGCCGCCACATCGACGAACGCCCCGAAACGCGCGAGAACCGCATCGTCTGCGCCTACGCCTTCGCGGCAAGCGAACAGAACGCCGACTGTAAGACGATCGTCACGGCGCCCACCTGCGGATCCTGCGCCGTCGTGCCGTCGGTCCTCAAATACATGCAGGAGAAGCGCGGCTTCTCGGACGAGGAAGTCGTCCGCGCCCTCGCCGTCGGCGGGCTTATCGGCAATCTCGTCAAGCAGAACGCCTCGATCTCGGGCGCCGAAGCCGGATGCCAGGCGGAGGTCGGCACCGCGTGCGCCATGGCGGCGGCGGCGCTCGCCGAGCTCTTTGAAATGGGCATCGATCAGATCGAATACGCCGCGGAAGTATCGCTCGAGCATCATCTCGGGCTGACCTGCGACCCGGTCTGCGGCCTCGTGCAGATCCCCTGCATCGAACGGAACGCCGTCGCGGCAATGCGCGCGATCAATTCGCTGTCGCTCGCCAATTTTTTGACCGGTACGCGCAAGCTGTCCTTCGATATGGTCGTGAAAACGATGTACCAGACGGGACGCGACCTCAACGCTTCCTACAGAGAAACGTCAAAGGGCGGCTTGGCAAAACTCTTCTGATTTGCCGGCGGCAGCCCTTCCCGCCGATCCCGTAAAGCCGCATAGGAGGTTTTCACATGAGCAAACGACGCAGGACCATGCGCGAACTGCGCAGGGATATCTATACCGAGCCGACCGAAAAAGAGCAGGAGAAACTCATTGACCAGTCGCTCAAACTCGGACGCCCGAAGTTCACCTCGCGCCTCTTCTATTCGGCGCTCCTCTTCTTCGGCGTGCTGCTCATGGCGACCCTCGGCGACCTGCCGACCGAAGCCGTCTGGGCGATCGTCGGCATCGGCGTCGCCGTCTTCATCGCGCTTTGGGTGAGTTACGCCGTGAAAGTCCGGAAGTACAGAAAATGGTATAAGGAACAGTACGAATACCTCTCGGCGATAGAACGCTCGGACAACGACGCCAAAACGCCGTGACGCCGCCCGGCGATATTCCCGCCGCCCGCAAAACGTGCACAGCGCCACAACGCCCCGCAGGGCGTTGAAGCGCGGTGCACGTTTTGGGAAGCGGGGAGCGCCCTTTAGGCGCCACCCTTTCGGAAAGGGTGGCGAAAGAGCTTTCTCCGATGGGGGAAGGGGTTCCCCGGAAGCCGCTTCGCGGGTTCAGGGGGGTTCCCGGTAAGGTGGCGCTTGTCGCCGGATGAGGCTAATGCCTTTCCACGGGCAAAGGTGTCGGCGACGCCGACGAAACAAAACAAAGCGTCACCGCTTCGCCGGAACAATTGCGCGCGGAGCGCGCCCTTTAGGCGCCACCCTTTCGGAAAGGGTGGCTGAGGAGCCTTCTCCGATGGGAGAAGGTGTCGCTTGCCGACGGATGAGGCTGATGCCTTTT
>JAFTCT010000139.1 GCA_017454525.1 Clostridia bacterium | reverse complement strand
ATTCGGAGAACCCCTTTCCCATCGGGAAGGCTCCCCGGACACCCATTAACAAAGGGTGCCGCCTAAACATGGCGCTCCGCTGCTTCGCGCTCCGCGCCTCCCTTTGCGCTTCGCGCCAAGTCTTCAACCCGCCGTCGAGGCGGATTTCACCGAACACAAAGTGTTCGATTTCACCGCGTAGCGATTTCACCGCCTGACGGGTGGTCCCGCAGGCGATTTCACTGCGCGCCATGCGCGCCATGTGCGCTCCGTGCGCGGCGTTGTACGCGGAGAATGACGCGGCGAAGCGGGAACAGAAAGTGGAAAACACAAGAATAAAACGATACGAAAAAGCGGCGGACGCGCGATGCATCCGCCGCTTTAGTTATGGGTTTACGGTGATCCATTTGTTCGGGGCGATTCCGGGAAAGCCGGAAAGCGACGCCCGATTTGTACCGTCGTTTGCCGGCGCGCGGCGACACTTCCCGGCGCTGTTCGCTCATTCGTAGACGACGGAGATACTGCCGAGGTTGTCCTTCACGACGAGGGTGAGCGTTTTGCCGCCGGTCGCTTCCTTCTGCGGCACGTTGATCCTGCCGATGTTGTCGTTCTGCTGGGTGGCGACGTCCCATTCCCGCGGGACGTGCAGGGTGATGGCGCCGAGGTTGTCGTGGACGGTGATCATGCCCGCGCCGGGATACGCGTCCTTATTCGTGAAGTAGACGTGCACCGCGCCGAGGTTTTCGCTCACGTCGGCGCCGTTCAGATCCGCGGCGTCAAAGTAGACCGAGGAATTGCCGATCCTGCCGGCGGAGGTGCTTTTCCCGCTTTCGCTTTCGTCTTTCCGGTCGGAAGCGGAAAAATGAACGGGGCCGTGCTTAGAAAAGACCGCTTTGAAGCCGACCGTCAGTAAGAGCGCGGAAACGATGACGATCCACGTGGGGATGAGTTTGCCGTCGGGTCTGCCCGCGGCGTTTGCGATCGGTCCCTCAAACACCAAGAAGAGGAAGCCGAGCGGCAGGAACAGGTCGGTGAATTTCAATTTGACGCAGAGGGCGGCGATCCATGCCAGCAGCAGCACGCCCAGAATGATGCGCCAGGGGGTGAGTTCGACGCCGAGGTCGACGTTCATACCGTTCAGGATCAGAAGGACGGCGGTAAAGATGAGGGCGAACCCCCAGATGATCACGCCGAAGTTTTTGCCGGAAAGTCTTTTCATATCATTCTCCTTTCGCCGCATGGCGGCAGTTCGGTTTACAGGCGCAGTTCCTCGATACGGTCGCGGACCGCCTTGTAGTACATACGCGAAATGTAGACGACTTTGGAACTCTGCCGGAAGGTCGCCTTTGCCACGCCCGTGGGGGAGCGTGAGATCGAACGGACGGCGAGGGCGTTGACGAGCGCGCTTTTGCCCGCCCGCACGAAGGTGCGCGGCAGAATGGTCTCCAGTTCGTAGAGGTGCAGAGGGCAGACGTAGCAGTCGGAAGCGGTATGAACGAACACCGTTTTTTCGGCGCTCTCGAAAAAGAGCAGTTCGTCGTACGGGAGGAAGCACTCCTCGTCGTCCTTGCGCACGGCGAGTTCTTTTTTGTCGTTCAGCGCGCCGGAGATCGCCTCCTGCAGGCGCTTCATGCGCTCGTCTGCGCTTTTCATACGGATCACGATCTCCTCAGGCGCCTCTTCGTCGATCTCGATTCGTATCTTCATACCCTCACCTCTCTTCCGGTGCTATTCTACCGCAAAGCGTTCTTTTTGTAAAGGGGTTTTTCCCGACAGGAAGAAAAAAGCGCCCAAGTGGAAGAAAATGCGCCGTCGGGCGCAGCGCCCTCCGTCTTCTGTTCATTTTCTGCGCTTTTCAAGGTATTCTCCGGGGTTGACGCCGGCGTACTTGCGGAATACGCGGATGAAATGGCTCTGAGAAGAAAAGCCGAGATAGGACGAGACGGCTGACAGAGATTTATCGGAATAGCAAAGAAAGCGTTTGGCATCCGGACCACCGGCAGCTATCCCGGAAGAGCAAGGACGCCCGAAGAATTGACGGCGGACGTCGACGAAGTCCTCTCCCTCATCCCCGGCAAGCCGAAAATGAACCTGCACGCCTCCTACGCGATCTACGGCGCGGGGCGTGATCTTGACGAGACCTTCGGGCTCATCGAGACCGCCGAAAAAGCCGCCGAGATCTATATGAAGATCGCCCGTCTGCCGCGCCTGAACACGATCACCGACGAACAGATGCGCCTTCTTTAAGCGCGCTTCGGCGTCAGGGCAAGAGAGGGATGTTTAAGCGACCTCTGAATATTTCTCCCACGCCCGGAACGGCGGCTGATCCGCCGCATAACTCCGTTGCCAAATCTCACAAAAAACGGCAGAGAGAGGGGGCGAAAAAAAGATAATTCGGAGAAATCAAAAAAATCGTCGGAAAGTATTTGAAATCAGAGAAAAATGTGCTATAATAGATTTGCCCGGAGGACAGGGCGCCTACAATAAAATATACTGTGAGGTGGACGTATGAGCGATACTTTCGGCGAGCTTGCGCTGATCCCTATGCGCGGCTGCGATGAATTTCTCGGAAACGTGGACTACTATCTCAAGGACTGGAAGAATTCCGACAGGAGCTTCATCGTCAGGGCGGCGTGCCCGCGCTTCGGCAGCGGGGAAGGAAAAGGGATCGTCTATGAATCGATGCGCGGACACGACGTATATATCCTCTGCGACTGCTTCAATTACGGCGTGACCTATGAAATGTACGGAATGACCGTACCGATGTCGCCCGACGAGCATTTCGCGGACCTCAAGAGGATCATCGGCGCGATCGCCGGAAAGGCGAAGCGCATCACCGTCATCATGCCGATGCTCTACGAGGGCAGGCAGCACCGCCGCAACGCGAGAGAATCGCTCGACTGCGCGATGATGCTGCAGGAGCTGGCGGATCTGGGCGTGACCAACCTCATCACCTTCGACGCGCACGACGCGCGCGTGCAGAACGCCATCCCCCTGAAGGGTTTCGATAACGTGCAGCCGACCTACCAGATGATCAAGGCGCTGATCCGCAACGTGCCCGATCTGACGCTCAACGCCGACCACGTCACGATCGTCTCGCCCGATGAGGGCGGTATGCACCGTTGTATGTATTTTTCCTCGGTGCTGAAACTCGATCTCGGGATGTTCTATAAGAGAAGGAACTACGCCGTGATCATCGACGGGCGCAATCCCATCGAGGCGCACGAATACCTCGGCAAGCCCGTGGACGGCAAGGACGTGATCATCGTCGACGATATGATCTCCACTGGCGACTCGCTCATCGAGATCGGCGAGAAGCTCAAGGACAAGGGCGCCCGGCGCATCTTCGCCTTCACCTCCTTCGGATTGTTCTGCGCGGGGCTCGGCAGGTTCGACGAAGCGTATGAGAAGGGGATCATCAACAAGATCTTCACGACCAACCTGATCTACCGCACGCCCGAACTGCTCTCCCGCCCCTGGTACTGCGAAGTCAATATGTGCAAGTACGTCGCGATGCTCATCGACAGTCTGCACAAGGACGAGACCATCAGTTCGCTTCTCGATCCGGTGCAGAAGATCCACACCTTTGTTGAGAAATCGGTCAAGGAAGGCATACTGAAGGTATGATCATGACGATCGAAGAACTGCGCGCGCAGTGCGAAAACTGCCGCAAATGCGCGCTGGCGGAAACGCGCACCAAGGTCGTGATCGGACGCGGAGACCCGCACGCCGACCTCATGTTCGTCGGCGAAGCGCCGGGACAGACGGAGGATGAGACGGGGATCCCCTTCGTCGGCGCCGCGGGACAGCTGTTTGACAGGTATCTGATTGCCGCGGGGATCGACAGGGAAGAGGTCTACGTCTGCAATATCCTCAAGTGCCGCCCGCCGCACAACCGCGATCCGCTGCCCGAAGAACAGGACGCCTGCATCGGGTATCTGCGCTCGCAGGTGCGCATTGTCGATCCGAAGATCATCGTCTGTCTGGGGCGCATCTCGGCGATGCGCATGATCGATCCGGCGTTCCGGATCACGCGCGATCACGGAAAGTTTTATCAAAAAGGAAAGTTCCTCATGTGCGCGCACTACCATCCCTCGGCGCTTCTGCACGATCCTTCAAAGAAAGAGGAAGCGCTTGCCGATATGCTGGCGCTTGCAGAGAAATACAGAGCGCTGCGCGGCGGGGAGTGAAAGAAAACTGTTGGGGACCTCTAAATATTCATAGCACATCCGGACAGCAATGCTTCGGCGGCTGTTTTGCCGCATAACTGCGTTGCCAAAGGGGCTGTTTCATTTGCCTGCAAATGAGCTGCCCCCGCAAAACGGATGGTCGGGATCCCGTCCGTTTTGCGCGACTTTTGCGGTTTTGTCCGGACAGGCGAACGCTTATTGTGTAACAATATGACAAAACCGAGGCGTGAGCCGAGGAGCAAAACGTCGACGGGGGTGTTT
>JAFTCT010000138.1 GCA_017454525.1 Clostridia bacterium | reverse complement strand
GTTTCATTTGGCGTATTTGCGCCAAATGAAACACCCCCATTCAGTATCGGTGCGGGCGGGGCGTTTGTGCGCCGGACGGGCAAAACGGTTTCCGCCGGTTCTGCCGCGCCGACGCATCAGGTCATTTTTTCCTGTTTGACCTTGCGGTCGATGACGTGGCGGGAGGCAAGTTCCTTGTGGATCTCTTCGGGCGTGATCCCCATATCCGCCATCAGCACCATGACGTGGTAGCACAGGTCTGCGATCTCGTAGACCGTTTCTTTTTTGTCGTCGGCTTTGCCGGCGATGATGACTTCGGTACTCTCCTCGCCGACCTTCTTTAGGATCTTGTCGCGCCCCTTTTCAAAGAGGTAGGTGGTATAGGAGCCGGCGGGCAGATCCCTCTTGCGCCCCATAAGCAGACCGTAGAGCTTCTCAAGAGAGAATTCCTCGAGTGTTTCGCTCTGCCAGAGCGGGTTTTCAAAGCAGCTTGCCGTACCGAGGTGACAGGCGGGTCCGTCCGGCTCGACGAGGACGTTCAGAGCGTCGCGGTCGCAGTCCGCGGTGATCGAAACGACGTGCTGATAGTTGCCGCTCGTCTCGCCCTTGAGCCAGAGACACTTGCGGCTGCGGCTGTAGAAGCAGCACAGTCCCTTTTCCACGGTGATCGCAAGACTTTCCTTATTCATATAGGCGAGCGTCAGAACGCGCTTCGTGACGGCGTCCTGCACGATCGCGGGGATCAGCCCGTTTTCGTCGAATTTCAGTTTTTCAAGATCGATCATTTTTCTGCCCTTCCTTTTTTCACTTTGAAAGCCGTACCGGAATGCCTTTTTTCGCCATTTCATTCTTGAGGTCGTCGATGCGCACCTGCCCGTAATGAAAGACCGACGCCGCCAGTCCCGCGTCGATCGACGGGATCTCTTCAAAAAGCGTGATGAAGTCGTCGATGCACCCGGCGCCGCCCGAGGCGATGACCGGCACGTTGACCGCCGCGCACACTTCCTTCAGCAGCGGCAGGTCGAAGCCCTTTTTGACGCCGTCGGTGTCGATCGAGTTGACGACGATCTCGCCGGCGCCCTCGCCGACGCAGTATCTGATCCAGGAGAGGGCGTCCAGTCCCGTGTCCTCCCTGCCGCCCTTGACGAATACGTGAAACTGACCGCCGACGCGCTTGACGTCGACCGACAGCACGACGCACTGATCTCCGTAGAGTTTCGCCGCTCTGCCGATCAGCGTTCTGTCTCTGACCGCGCCCGAATTGACGCTGACCTTGTCGGCGCCTTTTTTTAAGACCCGGTCGAAATCATCGAGAGTGTTCACGCCGCCGCCGACGGTGAGGGGGATGAAGACCTGCCTTGCCGTTTCCTCTAAGATCTCCCCGAAGAGCCGGCGCCCTTCCGCTGACGCCGTAATATCGTAGAAGACCAGTTCGTCCGCGCCGTTTTCGGTATAGTATCGCGCCAACTCCACGGGCGAGGAAATATCGCGCAGGTCCTTGAAATTCTGCCCTTTGACGACCGTGCCGTTCTTCACGTCCAGGCAGGGAATAATGCGTTTGGTGATCATCTGACCGCCTCCAATGCCGTTTTCAGGTCGATCGCCCCCGTGTAGTACGCTTTGCCGACGATCGCGCCGTACAGTCCCAGTTCCTTCAGCGCCGTCAGATCCTCCAACGTCGAAACGCCGCCCGAAGCGATCAGATCGACGCCGAAACGCCCGGCAAGCGCCCGGTAGAGCGCGCGGTTGCAGCCGCGCATCGCGCCGTCGCGCGAAATATCGGTACAGATCACCGTCCGGATCCCTTCTTTTTCCATATCGGAAAGAAATCCGAAGGCGTCGTACGGCGAACGCTCGGTCCAGCCCTTCACGGCGACCTTTCCGTCCCTGATATCGGCGCCGACGGCGATCTTCCCGCCGTATTTTCCGACCGCCGTTTTCAGAAACGCCCGGTCAAAAACCGCCGCGGTGCCGATGATCGCGCGGTCTACGCCGGCGGACATATAGTTTTCCAGAGCCTGCAGCGTGCGGATCCCGCCGCCGACCTCGATCTTCAATCCTGTCTCGCTTTTGATCTGTGAGATCAGGTCGAGATGCGGCGTCGTGCCGTAACGGGCGCCCTCCAGATCGACGACGTGGATCCAGGCGGCGCCGGCGCTCTGAAACGCCTTTGAAACCGACGCGGGGTCGTCGCTGTAGACCGTCATCTGCGCATAGTCGCCCTTATAGAGGCGCACGGCTTTGTGTTCATACAGATCGATCGCGGGCAGCAGGATCATAGTTTGACCTCACAGAAATTCTTTAGGATCGTCAGTCCCGTTTTTCCGCTCTTTTCGGGATGGAACTGCGTTCCGAAAATATTGTCCTTCTCTACGGTCGCCGTGACGTCTTTCCCGTATTCCGCGGTAGAGGTGACGGCGCTTTCGCAGTTCACGGCGCAGAAGGAATGGACGAAATAAACGCAGTCGCCGTCGGAGATCCCGCCGAAAAGGACGCTGTCCCTGCGAAAGCGCAGGGCGTTCCAGCCGATATGCGGGATCTTATAGCCGGCGGGGATTACGGTATCGAGCGGCACGACGTCGCCCGCAACGAGCGACAGCCCCCTGTGCTCGCCGTATTCCAGGCTGCGGTCAAACAGCAATTGCATTCCGAGGCAGATCCCCAAAACCGGTTTGCCCTTTTTCGCTTCCGCCAGTACCGCCTCGCCCATGCCGGTATCGCGCAGTTTCGCCGCGGCGTCGGCAAAAGCGCCCACGCCCGGCAGGATGATGCGGTCGCAGGAGCCGATCACCCGCTCGTCGCGCGTCACGACGGCTTCGGCGCCGATCTTTGAAAGCGAGCAGGACAGCGAGAAGAGGTTGCCCACTCCGTAGTCGATGACCGCGATCATCAGAGCGCACCTTTGGTCGAGGGCAGAGCGCCGCCGCGGGCGGGATCGGGCGCGCTTGCGGCGCGCAGGATCCTGCCGAACGCCTTGAAGCACGCCTCGGACAGGTGATGGCTGTTCGTGCCCGCGAGTTTCTTTACGTGCAGGGTCACGCCCGCCGCGCGGCAGAAGCCGTAAAAGAATTCGCTTACCAGTTCGCAGTCGAAGGAGCCGATCTTTTCGGTGGGGAAAGCGACGTCAAAGCAAAGGCAGCATCTGCCCGAGAGGTCTACGGCGGCGAGCACAAGCGCTTCGTCCATCGGCAGCACGGTATTCCCATAGCGCACGATCCCTTTTTTGTCGCCCAGCGCCTTCGCGAACGCTTCGCCCAGCGCGATGCCGACGTCCTCGGTCGTATGGTGACCGTCGACCTTCAGATCTCCCCTGCAGGACAGCGTCAGGTCAAAAAGACCGTGGCAGGCGAAGAGCGTCAGCATATGATCCAGAAAGCCGATCCCCGTATCGATCTTCGCGTCTCCCGATCCGTCGATATTGAGGGTGAGTTGAATATCGGTTTCCGCGGTCGTTCTCTTGACAATGGCAGTTCTCATAACTTGCTCCTTTCACGGCATGATCATTTCAGTATTTCTTTGAGCGCTTCGGTCAGCGCCCGCATTTCTTCCTTTGAGCCGACGGTGATGCGCAGGAAATCCTTGATGCGTTCGGCGCCGAAATGGCGCACAAGGATCCCTTTCTCCTTGAGGCGCAGGTATAATTCCTCCCCGCCGACCGTCGCGTGGCGGGCAAACAGAAAGTTTGCGCGGGAGGGAAGGACGGTAAAGGAAAGCTTTTCGAGTTCCTCTGCGGCAAAAGCGCGGTTCGACGCGATCGTAAGACAGTTCTTTTCCGTATAGTCCCCGTCCTCCAGCGCCCCGATCCCCGCCGCCGCCGTCATCGCATTGACGTTGTAGGGGTTGGTCGAGTACTTGACCGTTTCAAGATCGGCGATCAGCGCGGGCGAAGCGAACGCGTACCCCAGCCGCGCGCCCGCCATGCTCCGCGATTTTGAGAAGGTGCGGGTGACGAGCAGATTGCAATATTTTTTGATCAGCGGCAGGCAGCTCTCGCCCCCGAAATCGATATACGCTTCGTCAACGACGACGAGACGGCGTTCGTTCGACGAAAGGATCTTTTCGATCTCCTTCACCGGCAGAAATACGCCGGTCGGCGCGTTCGGGTTTGCCAGAAACGCCGTTTCGTTTGTGCCGGTATAGTCCGCCGGGTCGACCGTGAAGTCGCTTTTCAGGGGGATCTTCCGGTATTTCACGCCGTTCAACTGCGCGAAGACTTCGTAGAAGCCGTAGGTGACGTCGGGGAAGACCGCGCCTTGATCGCAGAACGCCATGAAGGCGAAATTGAGGACCTCATCCGAGCCGTTGCACACGAAGATCGCGTTTTCCGGCACGCCGTAGACCTCCGACAGTTTCTTTTTCAAAAGGCGCATTTCGGGGTCGCTGTACAGCTGCAGCTTTTTCGCCGCTTCCGCCGCCGCGGCGACTGCGCGCGGGGAGGGCGGGAAGGGCGACTCGTTGGTATTGAGTTTGATATAGGAACGGCCCTGCGGCTGTTCGCCCGGAACGTAGGGGACCAGTTCCTTATATTTTTGACTGAAAAATCCGCTCATGTGACGGTTCCTTTCGGGGGAAAGACAGTATTCAAGAGGCGTTTATTCGTTTTCTTCCGTGCGGATCAGCGCGCTTCTGGCGTGTCCGGTCAGACCCTCCCTGCGGGCGAACGCCGCGACGTCGGGCGCGAGGCGGGCAAGCGCTTGACCCGTGAAATAGGTGTACTGCATCTTCTTGACGAAATCGTCGACCGACAGGGGCGAGCAGAAGCGCGCCGTGCCGCCCGTGGGCAGAGTGTGGTTGGGTCCCGCCATATAGTCGCCCAGCGCTTCGGGGCAGTTTTTCCCGAGAAACACCGAGCCGGCGTTTTTCACGCGGTCAAGGTAGTCGAAGGGCATATCGAGGCAGAGTTCAAGATGCTCGGGCGCGAGTTCGTTCGAGATGCCGATCGCCTCGTCGACGCTGCCGGTCACGATGATCTTGCCGTTGTTGTCGATCGACGCGCGGGCGATCTTTGCCCGGGCAAGCAGAGGGATCTGCTTCTCAAGTTCTTCAGACGTCCTGCGGGCGAGCGCCTCGTCGGTCGTCACCAGTACGGCGGAGGCGTTTCTGTCGTGCTCCGCCTGCGAGAGCAGGTCCGCCGCCAGCACTTTCGGGTCGCCCGAGCCGTCCGAGACGATCAGGATCTCGCTCGGTCCCGCGATCATATCGATCCCCACCGTACCGCTGACCTGTTTCTTGGCTTCGGCAACGTAGGCGTTGCCGGGACCGACGATCTTATCGACCGCGGGAACGCTCCCGGTGCCGTACGCCAGCGCGGCGATCGCCTGCGCGCCGCCGATCTTGAAGATCACGTCGACCCCCGCGACCTTCGCCGCCGCCAGGATCGCCGGGGAAACGCTGCCGTCCTTCCGGGGCGGCGTGACCATCACGACGTGCGGGCAGCCGGCGATCTTCGCCGGGATGGCGTCCATCAGTACCGTCGAGGGGTACGCCGCCGTGCCTCCGGGCACGTACAGCCCGACCTTCTCGAGCGGAACGACCTTCTGCCCCATGATCACGCCCTCTTCGTCGTTGATCATGAAGCCGGCGCGCGCCTGCTTTTCGTGGAAGCGCCGGATGCGCGAAGCCGCTTCTTTCAGAATGCAAAGAAAATCCTCTCCGACCTCCTTTTCCGCCGCGTCGAGCTCCTCCTTTGACACCGCAAGCGAGGAGAGGACCGCGACGTCGAAGCGCGCGGTATACGCAAACAGCGCTTCGTCGCCGCGCGCGCGCACCTCCGAAATGATCGCGCGCACCGGTTCTTCGACCGACGACAGCGGGGAAGTGCGGGAGAAGATCTCGCTTTTACTCAATTCGTTTGCCTTACAGATCCTGATCATATTTTTGTACCGTCCGATGTTTTTTCGGTATTGACGACGTTATAGAGCGCCGCGAGGATCTCCTTGATCTTCACGGACTTGAAGGCGTAGGACGCCTTGTTGGAGATCAGCCGCGCGCTGATCGGAAGAAACTCCTCCAGAACGACCAGACCGTTTTCCTTTAGGGTCTTGCCCGTCTCGACGATATCGACGATGACGTCGGACAGCCCTAAGATCGGCGCGAGCTCGATCGAACCGTTCAGGTGAATGAGATCGACGTCCCTTCCGCGCGACGCGAAGTATTCCGAGGCGATCCGCGTGAACTTGGTCGCGGCGCGCAGCGGGCGCGTCGGATCGTCCTTAAACCCCTTCGGTCCCGCGACCGCCATCCGGCATTTGCCCGCCCCAAGGTCGAGCAGCTCATAGACGTCGGGCTTGTATTCGAGCAGGATGTCCTTTCCCGCGACACCGATATCCGCGGCGCCCCGCTCGACGTAGATCGCGGCGTCCGAGGGTTTGACCCAGAAATACCGCACGCCCGTTTCGCCGCTCTCAAAGGTAAGACGGCGGCTGTTTTCAAGGATCGCCGGACAGGCGTAGCCGGCTTTCTCGAACATTGCGTATACTTTCTCGCCCAGTCTGCCTTTCGGCAGGGCGATATTGACGAATTCTCCGCTCTTCATTTTCAGTCCTCTTTTGCTTTCAGATCAAGGACGCTCTTCGCCGTGAATCCCGCCGGCGCCGTTCTTGCCGCGTAGACGGTCTTTCCGCGCGCCGTTTCCTTTTTCACTTCCCGAAGGACTGTCCCCGGATCGCTGTCCTCTCCGTAGAGGATCAGCAGATCCGCGTCGTATTTCGCGGGCGCCGCCGGGGGGAGGCTGTCCAGACATACGGCAAAGCCGAGCGCCGACTGGTTTTTGCCCATTTTCCGCATCAGCGGATCGTACTGTCCGCCCGAGAGCACGCTCTCGCCGACGCCGGGGATATATCCGCGGAAGATCACGCCGCCGTAGTAGTCAAGGTCGCCCGTCACCGACGCGTCGATGAAGACGGCGGGACTGTCGAGGACCTCCGCGAGGGTCTGCAGTTCCTTTACGGCGGCGACGTACGCGCGGTCCTTCGAGAGTTTGTACAGCGACGGAAAGACTTCGCACGGCGCTCCGTCAAGCGACGACAGAGCGGCGAGCCTGTCGAGCATCCGCCCGTCGCAGCCGCGTTTCGCAAAGGAGAGGATCTCTTCGCGGTTCTTGGCGGTGAACGCGTTTTTCAATTCCTCTCTGAGGGCGGCGTTTGACGTCGCTTTGTCGGCAAAAAAGGAAAAGAGCCGCGTGTCGGATATGCAGAGCCGGGCGTCCCCGGCGATGAACAGCAGACTTGACAGCGCGAGCGAGAGCACCTCGCATACCGCGTAAAGGTCGATTTTTCCGACGTTTTCCACGCCCACCTGCGTGATCTCCTTGAAGGAGCCGTCGCGCCCCGGGCGGTAGACCTTCTCGCCGTAACAGATCTTCTTCTCCTCTCCCTGTCGGCAGGAGCGCACTACCGACAGCGTGACGTCGGGCTTGAGCGCCATCAGCTTTCCGCCGGGATCGGTGAAGGTCAGTACGTTTTCCGAGATAAGGAAGCTCTTGTTTCCGGCGTAGAGGTCATACTCCTCGAATTTGCGCATCTTGTAGGGCTGATAGCCGTATTTCTCGTAGAGCGATTGCAGCGCCAGTCCTGTGCGCTCCTCGCTTTCAAACGGTTTTTTCATGCCTTCTTCCCCTGCTTTTCCTTCATGCGCGCGATCACCTTTTTATAGCCGTCGCAGCCGTAATTCAGCGATTTGTTGACGCGGCAGATCGTCGCGGTACTGGCGCCTGTTTTTTTCGACACCTCGGTATAGCTGCAGTTGTCGCTGAGCAGCAGCGCGACCTCGTAACGTCCCGACAGATCGCACAGCTCCTTGATCGAGCAGAGATCCTCAAAGAAATTCCGGCACTCCTCCCTGTTCTCCAGCGAGAGGATCGCATCAAACAGCGCGTCGTATTTTTCGTGGTCGATCTTCATGGGTTTTGTCCTTTCTGTATTTCGGCGCCTCTTGCCTGCGTCCCGACTGAAAAAGAGAAGGACGCCCCGCCGCGTATATACCGCGCCGGAACGGCCTTCCCGTTCGTTCTTGACCGCCGTTCCGCTTTAGCGCTTTACCATTCTACCACGCTAAAGCGGTTCTGTCAATAGTTTTTTTGATTTTTCATGACGATCGGATCGATTTTTTTAAGTTTTTTCCCCGCTCATTCGGAAAAGGTCACTTCGATCTTGCCCGCGCCGCCGTTCAGACGTACGGTGTCTGTACCGTCGCCGTAGGTCTTATCGGGCTCTACCGATTGACCGTTCAGCGTCGCAGAGCCGATCACGCGCTTGAAAGTGACCGCGTAATCGTCCTTGTTCCCCTTCAGAGCGAGCTTCAGAACGCCGCTGCCGCATTCGAGATAACTGCTGCCCTTGACCGTCGCGTCGATCTCGCAGTCGCCCGCGGTCAGATCCATATCGGCGTTATACAAAACGCTGTTCCTGATCCCGATTTTGCCGCCGAGCTGATTGACCGTGAACTTTTCGGACGCCTGAACGGAGTCGAGTTCCAGCACGCCGCCCTTGAGATCGAAGATCATCCTGTGCGCGGAGAAACCGCCGCCCGCGATCACGCCGGCGGTCGTCTTGATTTTGAAGGAGTCAAAATCAAAGCCCGCGGGGACGGTGATCTTGACGTAAGGCAGATTTTTGCTCGTCGGAATGTTCGTGCTGTTTTCCTTGATCGAGAGCGTTTTGGCTGTCACGCTGCACTTGGCGTATTTGTGATTCGTTTCCACGGTCAGCTTCTCGCCCTGCAGGAAGGTGATCTCGGCGGTCGTCAGGTCGATATCGATACTCTTGACGGTCTCATAGGAATAGGACTGTACGTCGCCGATCAGATCGCCGAAATGCCACCATCCGAGAAAGTGACCGACGGCGAAGAGCGCTGCGACAAGGACGATGATCACGGCGAGTGCGATGAGGATCTTAGCGATAGTTTTCATAAACCGTTCTCCTTTTGATGATGATTCGATGTGTATTAAGGGAGTCAGGAACCGAAGAGCCAGAGATGAACGTAGGACATATACTCCCTGACGGTATAGACGAAGAGATTGAAGCGCAGCGGCGTTTCCGCCGAGACGGTCGCGGCGTCTTCCACGCCGTTCATTCTGAAGAGCAGGTGGATGCGCGGGGTGTGAAACTCGCTTGAAACGCAGAGAAAGGTGCAGTTTTGGGGGTCGATCCCCTCATTTTTTAAGAGTTCCAGCGAAAAGGCGACGTTCTCGGCGGTGTCGGAGGAGCGGTCCTCCATGAGGATGCGCGCTTCGCCGATCCCGCACTTTTCGGACAGGTATTTCTTCATGGCGTACGCTTCGGAGACCGGTTCGTCCCGCCCCTTGCCGCCGCTGACCACGCAGAGCGCGTCGGGGCGTTCGAGGAGGACCTCCGCCGCTTTCTTAAGACGCGCCTCCAGTTCGAGCGACAGCCAGTTCTCACTGTGGATCTGACAGCCGAAGACCACGACGACCTCTTTTTTTCCCGCTTCTCTGACCGGCACGTCGTCGTGCTTCGTGACCGAGACGGCGAATACCGAGAAGGTGACCATGTAGACGCACATGACGAAGCACCAGAAGATCTTTAAGGGCGTATACAGTTTTTTGAGCAGTTTTTTGAGGGGCTTTCTCAGAAGGAAGGGGATCAGTACCCCGGCGAAGACGAGAAGCGACGCCGCGACGTCCGCCGGATGCCCTTTCGTGACGTGAAAGACGAAATAGGGGAGGTAGACGGCGAGAAAGAAGCCGCCCGAGACGGCGCAGAGGACGTTGAGAACGAGAAGCGCGCGCTCTCTTCTTTTCTTTTTCTGCTTTTCTTTTGCGCGGCGCCCGTCGGCCGGCGCGCCGTCCCCGGCGCCGGCCGGTGCTTGCCGCCGGTTTTTATCAGGTTTATCGGTCATTGTGTTCGGTCATGCCCTTTCGGTTGTTTCTACACTTATTATTGTACACATTCGCGGGGGAAAGTCAACACCATGACGCCGATTTTTTTACCGGTGACCGCGGATATTTTGCGCGGATCTATTTTGAGGCGCCGGGAAGGGAGGAAAAGCGTTTCGCGCCGCCGCGGAGTTTTTTCTTGACAAAAGGCGAACGTTGTATTATACTGGATTCGGTTCCGACTGCTCACTCTGGAGGATAATATGAAAAGCAGATTCATGCGTATGCTCACGACGGCGTTGATATTCACGCTGATCGCCTCATCTTTTTCGGCGTTTGCGATCAGCGCGGCGGTCGGCGACAGTTACAGCGCGTATAATGCGAAATTCGATCTTGACGACGACCGGAAGGTGAACGTCAGCGACGTGACGACGCTGCTTGACTATCTCGCGAATCCCGGGAGTTTTCCGGGGGTCGATATCGTGGAGGGTGAGATCAGACTCGACGATCTCTTTGACGTGACCTACTCCTCGAACCTGCTCGACGATTCGACGATCGGGCGCGGGATGATCACCAAGGACGGAAAGATCCACACAAGCGAATACTATTCCGAGAATTTCGTTTATTTCGGAAATTATATTCCCGTCACGCCGGGCGACCGTCTGTCGCTCCAGTATACGCTGAACGGCGAGCGCGTCCGCAGCGAGGACGAGAAGGGCGATACCGGCTATTTCGCGCGCATCTGTATGTATGACGCGAACAAAAAGACGGTGAACGCCGGCTCGGGATCCTATTACCGGAAATTCACCGTGCCGGACGGCGTATATTTCGTGCGCGTCACGCTGCGGATGGTCGACTATATGAAGATGCAGGACATCGCCGTCGTTAAGAACGCGGCGGGCATCCTGCCGTACGAACGCTTCGGTCAGATCACGAGAAAGATCAAGAGCGAATACCTGCCCGAAGAATATACAAGCGAACTGCCGGTATACCTGCCGCCCGAGATCTGCGTGGCGGTCGGCAGAACGGTCGAGATCTACAACGAGCAGGTCTGCCCGGCGGGGGGACGTTACCATTTCCGCTGGAGCTGCGCGGCAGGCAGAGCCATGGACAGAAAATTCTCGGTGACCGGAACGCCCGATAACGTCGGCGAGTATCAACTGCTCCTGAGCATTTACGACGACGGGCTGAACATTCTTTACAGCAACAGCACGACCCTGAAGATCGTTGACACGCTGCAGGAGGAGATGACGGTCTTGACGATCGGCGACAGTCTGACGAACTGGAAGCCCTGGCTTCCGGAACTGATCAACCTGTCCGGTTCAAAAATAAAAACCGTCGGAACGCGCGTACATTCTCTTGCGGATGCAAACGGCATCAAGCGCACCTTCCGGCATGAGGGCAGATCGGGGTGGTCCGCGAAGCGGTATACGCAGCCCGGGGACGCGCAGCCCGACGACAGCGCGTTCAAATACGCCAATCCCTTCTACTATAAAGGCGATTTCGACTATTCCTATTACGTGGAGAATTCGCTTGACGGGCAGTATCCCGACGCCGTGATCCTCTTTTTGGGGACAAACGCGATCGACGCGGACCCGACCGATAACGCGAACGCCATCGCGCATCTCGTCGACAGGATCAGGGAAGCGGACGGGAACGCGAAGATTTTCGTTGTCAACACGCTCTATCCCGCGGATCAGAACGGCATCGGCACGCAGAAGTCGGACGACGGTTATACGCAGACGGGCGACGGCAAGTTCAAATATCTGGAGGATCTGAAGGTCTTCAGACTGATGGTGCGCCTCCACGAACTGCTCGACGGCAGGGAAGAGGTCTTCTTCGCGCCGGTCGCGCTCTGCCACGACTCGAAATACAATTTCGGCGCGGTGGAAACGCCGGTCAACCCGCGCGCGGAACAGACCGAATATATTCCCGCGGACAGCGTCCATCCGAAGAAACAGGGGTATTACCAGTTCGCCGACGTGATTTTCAGCGCCATTTGCGCGCACACGGGCGAAGAAAATAAAGAATAAAGGATAATTCACGACGGCGGTGCCGTCAAATCATGAAAACAGCGTTTCACGCGGCGTTGCCGCCGGGTGAAACGCTGTTTTCATATTTTGTTATTATTTGCCGAACAGACCTCTCTTGACGTAGGAGGTATGCAGGACCTCGTGCGCTTTGTGGCTGTTGGGCGCGCCGAAGTACTCGTCGTAGAGTTTCTTGACGGCGCTGTTCTCGTGCGATTTGCGGAGGTCTCTCTGCGCGTCGTCGGTGTAAAGCACCTTTGCGCGGAGGGCGCGCAGGTCGACGTTGTTGCGGACGACCGCGGGCTGATAGGGCTGACCGCCGCCGTTCACGCAGCCGCCGGGGCACGCCATGACTTCGATGAACTGTACGTCGACTTCGCCGGCTTCCACTGCCTTCAGCAGTTTCTTCGCGTTGCCGGTGCCGCTGGTGACCGCCACCTTGACGGTGAGGTCGCCGAGCTTGTAAGCCGCGAACTTGATCGGCTCGGTGCCGCGCACTTCCTCAAAATCGAGTTTCTCGAGCGGTTTGCCCAGGATCACTTCGGCGGCGGTTCTGAGCGCCGCTTCCATGACGCCGCCGGTCGCGCCGAAGATGACGCCCGCGCCGGAGGACACGTTGAAGGGATCGTCGAACTTCTCGTCGTCGAGCGCTCTGAAGTCGATGCCCGCCTTCTGGATCATCCTGCCGAGTTCTCTCGTGGTGATCGCGATATCGACGTCGGGAACGCCCGCCGCCGACTGATCGGGTCTGCCGACCTCGAACTTCTTGGCGGTGCAGGGGATCGCCGACACGAAGACGATATTCTTGGGATCAAGACCGTGCTTTTCGGCGTAATAGGTCTTATAGAGCGCGCCGAACATCTGCTGAGGAGATTTGCAGGTCGAAATGTTTTCGGTCATTTCGGGGAAGTAGTGCTCGCAGAACTTGATCCAGCCGGGCGAGCAGGAGGTGATCATCGGGAGTTTGCCGCCGTTCTTGATGCGGTCGAGCAGCTCGTACGCTTCCTCCATGATCGTGAGGTCGGCGGTGAGGTTCATGTCGTAAACGCCGTCAAAGCCGAGCGCCTTGGTGGCGGCGACCATCTTGCCCTCGCAGTCGGTGCCGGGCTCGTAGCCGAAGCACTCGCCGATCTGGGCTCTGACCGAAGGCGCGCAGCAGATCGCCACGTGTTTGGTGGGGTCTGCGATGGCGTCCAGCACCTTCTGTGTGTCGTCTCTCTCATGGAGCGCGCCGGTCGGGCAGGCGACGATGCACTGTCCGCAGTTGATGCAGGAGGTATCGGCGAGCTTCGCTTCGAACGCGCAGCCGACGGCAGAATCAAATCCGCGGTTGTTGACGCCGATCACGCCCACGCCCTGGACCTTTTCGCAGGTCGCGGTGCAGCGGCGGCAAAGAATGCACTTGCTGCCGTCGCGGATGATCGATTTCGAGGAATCGTCGATCTTCGAGGGGGTCTTTGCGCCCTTGAATTTGTTCTCGTCCACGCCGTATTCGTTGCAGAGCTTCTGCAGTTCGCAGGTGGTGGAGCGCACGCAGGAGAGGCATTCTCTGTTGTGGTTGGAGAGCAGCAGTTCGAGGTTCATCTTGCGGTTCGCACGGATCGCGGGCGAATCGGTGACGATCTCGGTGCCGTCTCTCTCGATCGGATAAACGCAGGCGGTCACGAGTCCGCGCGCGCCCTTGACTTCAACGAGGCAGAGGCGGCAGGCGCCGATCTCGTTGATGTCCTTGAGATAGCAGAGGGTCGGGATATTGATCTTCGCCATTCTTGCAGCTTCAAGAACGGTCGTTCCGTACGGCACCTGATAGGGTTTGCCGTTGATCTTGATATTTAACATCTGTTCCATTGTTCCGTCTCCTTTCTCACTGCTTGGAAATCGCGCCGAACTTGCAGTTTGCCATGCACAGTCCGCACTTGATGCACTTGGTCGGATCGATCTTGTGCGGTTCCTTCACGGTTCCGGAGATCGCGCCCACCGGGCACTTGCGCGCGCAGAGCGTACAGCCCTTGCACTTGTCGGGGTCGATGACGTAACGGAGCAGCGCTTTGCAGACGCCCGCCGGGCACTTCTTGTCGACGACGTGCGCGACGTATTCGTCTCTGAAACGCTTCAAGGTCGAGAGCACCGGGTTGGGCGCGGTCTGGCCGAGTCCGCAGAGAGAATTTGCTTTGATATAGTTGCCGAGTTCCTCGAGTTCGTCAAGGTCGGAGAGTTCGCCGTTGCCCGCGATGATCTTGTCAAGGATCTCGAGCATCCGCTTGGTACCGATACGGCAGGGCGTGCACTTGCCGCAGGATTCGTCGACGGTGAAGTCGAGGAAGAATCTCGCGATATCGACCATACAGGTGTCTTCGTCCATGACGATCAGACCGCCCGAACCCATCATCGAGCCGATGGCGATCAGGTTGTCATAGTCGATCGGGGTATCGATGAGCGAAGCGGGGATGCAGCCGCCGGAAGGTCCGCCGGTCTGCGCGGCTTTGAACTTCTTGCCGTTCGGGATGCCGCCGCCGATCTCCTCGATGACCTCGCGCAGCGTCGTGCCCATGGGGACTTCCACAAGACCGGTGTGATTGATCTTGCCGCCGAGCGCGAAGACCTTGGTGCCCTTCGACTTCTCGGTGCCCATGGATGCGAACCACTGCGGGCCGTTTAAGATGATCTGGCAGATGTTCGCGTAGGTCTCGACGTTGTTTAAGATCGTGGGCTTGCCGAACAGGCCCTTGACCGCCGGGAAGGGCGGACGGGGACGCGGCTCGCCTCTGTTGCCCTCGATGGAGGTCATCAGCGCGGTCTCTTCGCCGCAGACGAACGCGCCGGCGCCGAAGCGGAGATGGATATCGAAATTGAAGCCGGTGCCGAAGATGTCGTTGCCGAGCAGGCCGTATTCATGCGCCTGTCCGATCGCGATCTCCAGACGCTTGATGGCGATGGGGTATTCCGCGCGGACGTAGATATAGCCCTCGTCGGCGCCGATCGCGTAGCCGGCGATCGCCATAGCTTCCAGTACCGCGTGCGGGTCGCCTTCGAGTACCGAGCGGTCCATGAACGCGCCGGGGTCGCCCTCGTCGGCGTTGCAGCAGACGTATTTCTTGACCTTGCCTCTGTTGCCCGAAGCGAATTTCCACTTCAGACCCGTCGGGAAGCCGCCGCCGCCTCTGCCGCGCAGACCCGAGTCAAGAATGGTCTGAATGACCTCGTCGGGGGTCATTTCGGTCAGCACCTTGCCCAGCGCCTGATAGCCGTCGCGCGCGATGTATTCGTCGATGTTTTCGGGGTCGATCACGCCGCAGTTGCGCAACGCGATCCTCTTCTGCTTCTTGTAGAAGTTGGTTTCATTGAGCGACTTGACGTCGTTGGAATTCTCAACGACCGTCTCGCTGTAGACGAGTCTCTTGACGATCCTGCCCTTGACTAAATGTTCGGAGACGATCTCGGGTACGTCGTCGACCGTCACTCTGCTGTAGAAGCTGCCTTCAGGGTAGACGATCATGATGGGACCGAGCGCGCAGAGTCCGAAGCAGCCGGTCTGAACGACCTTCACTTCAGACGAAAGCCCCGCCTTTTCGATCTCCTTCTCCATGGCTTCTCTGATGCCGTTGCTTCCGGAGGCAGAACAACCGGTGCCGCCGCAAATGAGTACGTGTGAACGAATCATGGTTTGGTTCCTTCGTCTTTTCCGTCAAACGGAAAAGTTTTCCTTTCTTTATAGTGATTCCGTCGTGCGGAAAAGACTTACATACTTCCGATGGTGTACTGATAAAGCGGCTTGCCGTCCTTGAGGTGGCTGTCGACCACTTCCTTCATCTTCTCGGGCGTCATCTTCACGTAGGTGAATTTCTCATCGCCCTTGAAGACCTCGACGACCGGCTCGTACTGGCAGATGCCGATGCATCCCGTCTGAGAAACGTGCACCGTTTCTTCAAGATGCTGCGCTGAGACCTCGTCGAGCAGGGCGCTCATGACCGGACGCGCGCCGGCGGCGATGCCGCAGGTCGCCATGCCGACCTTGACGAGATACTCGTTTCCGCCCTCACGGACCGAAACCTTGGACTTCATGCGCTCTCTGATCGCGCTGAGTTCTGCTAAAGTTTTCATGTTCCTTCAGTTCCTTTCACTAAAAGATTATTTATTCAAAAAATTAGAAACTAATTTATTGAGTTCACTGTATAGACGCTTCGCCCTCCGTAAGGTAGTCGCGCAGAAACGCCAAGACCTCCGGCTCGTCGAGCGGTACGTCGGGACCGAGCTGTTCGTGCAGTTCGGCGGTGTCAAGAGAAAATTCTTCCCCGTTTTTTTTATGGGTATACGAGAGCCGCGGCGAGAAGGGCGCACTCTGAATGAGCAGCAGGACCGTCGATACGACGTCGCCGAGCGGCGGACAGTCGATGTGATCGGTGAAAAAGGTCGCCGTCACGACGGTGCCGTGGTCCTCCGGGTAATGCTCCCTGTCCTTCGAGACGATCTTCAGTTCTCCCCCGGTCGCCTCCGCCGCCATTTTGAGCAGCGGCAGACCCAGACCGACCTTGCGCGTCGTGCGCGTCGTTGTGAAGGGATCCATGACGCGCATGAGGAATTCGGGCGTCATGCCCCTGCCGTCGTCGGTGATGCGGAAGGTGAAGAGCGCGCCTTCTTCAAGGAGCTCGAGCGCGATGTTTTCCGCTTCCGCCTTGAAGGAGTTCTGCGCAATATCCAGTATGTTTAAGGACAGTTCTTTCATATCGCTCGCACTCCTTGTGCCCGGACGGCAAATAAAGCGTCAGCTTTTTTTCCTGCCAAGCGTTTTTAAGAGACTGATCCGGAGCATCGCCGACGAATACGGCTCGTCGTCGAGCATGACCGTATGCGCCGCGTCGCGGATCTGTTCGAGGTTGTGCGCGTCGGAGGAGGAGACGCAGTTCAGCGTTTTTAAGATCGGGAATCGTTCCTCGTATTCGCGCCGCCTGTCCATATCGTGCAGTTCGTACGCGGTGAAGGGAACGTCGGGCGGGAAGCCGCCTAAGATCTCGATGACGCCGCCCGAAGGACGGTCGATATGCGCGGGATAGCAGATCCCGCCGTAATGGCCGACGAGCTTCGGCGCTTCCTCCAGCGGTATATCGGTCGCCGCGGGCAGGAACCAGGGGTCGCGCCCGATCTCGTTGTCCTCTTCGTCGAGGATCAGCTGCTCGCCGAAGATCTTTTCGTTGTTCTCGATCTTCATGCGCCGCGCTTCCACGGCGCGGTCGAAGTCGAGCGCCGCCTCGAGGGTAGGGAAGAGACAAACGACGTGTATTTCTTCGGCGGTCGTCAGTTCCATGCCGGGGACCGGCACGAGCCCGTACCGTTTGCACGCCGCAAAGAACGCGGGGCAGTTCTTGCAGGTATTGTGGTCGGTCAGCGCCAGAACCTGAATGCCCGCCAGCGCCGCCATGCCCGCAAGATTGTTGGGGGTCATCATATTGTCCCCGCAGGGCGAGAGCGCCGAGTGGGTATGAAGATCGTAATAGTAGGGGTTCACCGGATCAGTTCTCCGACCGTCAGGCAGAGTTCAAACGCCGGCAGAGGAGAAGTGAGCACGTTGACAAGCTTGCTCTCCGCTGTTTTCAGAACCTCCGGCTCGAGCGTCACGCCCTGCGCCAGAATGACGCACGATACGTCGCAGAGGGTCGCCACGGCGACGACGTTGACGTTCGACATGATCGTCACCCACGCCTGACCCGGCTGCGCCGAGCCCATGACCCACGACAACAGGTCGCCGGTATATCCGCCGGTCACGTCCCTGTCCGGATCGGGCAGGCAGAGCGCCCGCAAGGGCAGTTTGTCAAGAAGTTCGGTTACGGTCATAATTCCCCCGATCATCCGTACGGAACGCCTGCCGTCCGGTTTTCTTAAGCAAAACTCCGGGCGGCGGCTTTTTCATGATTTTCAATTTGCAAATTGCCGTTTCATATCCCTTCCCCTTTTCCGATCTTCTTCGCAAGATCCTCGATGAGGGTGCGCATATTGACGATGCACTCGTCCTCCGTGACCTCGCCCTTGACCACGTCCTCCGCGAAGGAGCGGCAGGTGGGCGAGCCGCAGGACCCGCAGTCGTGATCGGGCAGGCGGGCGTAGATGCGTTCGATCTTCGCCATTTTATCCAGAGACTCCCGGACCGTTTCGCCCAGCGTTTTGGCGGGCAGATAGGTGAAGGCGCCCGGGACGTATTCGTCGGGCAGGGCGACCGGTTCGTCGTCCTTGTGACGGATGACCGTGCCGGCGATCGGCAGGGTCCTGCGCAGCCCCGCGAGCCGCGCGCTGGCGATATAGGGATTTTCGACGGTCAGAACGCCGCCGGTGCAGCCGCCGTTGCAGGCGTTCAGTTCGATGAACTCGAGCTCCGACAGAGAGTCGTCTTCGAGATGATCGAGGACGCGGATGACGTTCTCGATCCCGTCGGCGGCGAGATACTTTTCATTGAAGAGCGCCGTCGATTCTCCGCCGGACGACGCCCAGCCGACGCCGATCATGCCCGATTCCGAGCAGTGCTCGGGCGTTTTTTTGGCGTCCATTGCCGAGATCAGTTCAAAATAGACTTCCGAGACCGACAGGACGACGTCCACCTCGGTGCGGTCGTTTTCGGGCTGGTTCTTGACGAAACTGATCTTCGCGGGGCAGGGGGAAATGAACGCGATCCCGATATCCTCTTTTTTGAGTTCGGGATGCTCGCGCATCGCCTTCCTGCGCGCCTCGATCGCCGCGATCTCCATCGGAGAGCGGATCGGCAGCAGATGGTCGCAAAGCTCCGGATAGCGCAGCCGGATCAGCCGCACGACCGCGGGGCAAGCCGAACTGATGACCGGCTTGTTCAGATTCTTTCCCGTGAGGTAATGCCTGGTATATCCGGTGACGATCTCGGCGGCGCGGCTGACTTCATATACGTCGTCGAAGCCCATGGTATACAGCCCGTCGATGAGATAGTCGAGGTCGCTCAAATTGTTGAACTGTCCGTAGAGCGAGGGCGCGGGGAGCGCGATCTTCCACTTGAAGCGGTCAAGGGCTTCCAGCCGGTCGTAGACGGCTTTCTTGGCCTTGTGCGAACACATACGGATGCATTCGCCGCAATCGATACAGCGGGAGGAATCGATGCGTGCTTTCCCGTCCCGGATGCGGATCGCCTCGGTGGGGCAGCGCCTGAGACAGTTGGTGCAGCCCACGCATTTGTCGGGATTCAGGGATACGCTGTGATTATAAACCGTATTTTCCATATCGTACCGTTTCCGTTCGTTGTCGTATGGCGGCGCTTCGCCGCCTGCGGGATCAGCCCACGTTGACGGTCATCGTGATGGTGGTGCCGACGCCGATCTTCGTGTCGATCACCATGGTGTCGGAATTTGCCTTCATGTTCGGCAGACCCATGCCGGCGCCGAACCCGAGACTCCGGATCTGTTCCGGGGCGGTCGAGTAGCCCGCCTGCATGGCGAGCTCGACGTCCTTGATGCCCGGTCCGCGGTCGCAGAGAACGATCTCGATGCGGTCGGGATAGACCGTCACCTCCGCCCAGCCGCCTTCCGCGTGGATGACCATATTGATTTCGCCCTCGTACATGGCGATTGCGACGCGGCGGATCACCTCCTGAGGGAAGCCGAGCTGACGCAGGGATTTCTTCACCTTGACGGACGCTTCTCCGGCGCTCGTGAAGTTCTCTCCGTCGATGTCGTAGTGGAACCTGAGCGGCGCCGTCATTTCAGACCCGTGCCTTTCAGACCCGATTCGTAGATGAGCCCGCACGCTTCGAACATCCGCATGGGAGTTGCCATCACGACGATCTCCGCGCGCTTTGCCAGTTCCAGGATCTCGGGCGTGGGACGCTTGCTGCGCACGAACAGCACGGCGCGCATATCCATCATCTCCGCCGTGCGGATGACCTGCGTGTTGACAAGACCCGTGATGAGCAGACCCTGCTCCTTGACGAACGCCAGCACGTCGCTCATCATATCGCTGCCGCACGCCGAATGGACCTCATGATCCACGAGGTCTTCACACGCCAGCACCTCGGCGCCGGCGATCTCTGCGATTTCCCTGATTTTCATAACAGTTTCCCTATCGATGTAAAGTCGGCGAAAACGGTATAAGGATCAAGCCTTGTATTTCGCGAGGATCGCGGGCACCTGCTCGGGGGTCAGACGGCCGTACACTTCGCCGTTGACGGTCATGACGGGCGCGAGGCCGCAGGCGCCGATGCAGCGGGTCGCTTCCAGCGAATACACGCCGTCGGGAGAGGTCGAGCCGGCGGGAACGCCCAGCGTCTCGGTGATCTTCTCAAGGATCTTGCCGCTGCCCTTGACGTAGCAGGCGGTGCCGAGGCATACCGCGACCGCGACCTGCCCCTTGGGATTGAGTGCGAACTGCGAATAGAAGGTGGCGACGCCGAAGACTTCCTCAAGGGACACGCCCATCTTCTCCGCGATGATCTTCTGCACTTCGATCGGAAGATATCCGTAGATATCCTGCGCCTGCTGCAGAACGGGCATCAGCGCGCCTTCAACGCCTTTGTGCGCGTTGATGACTTCGATGAGTTTTGCTTCCTGCTCGGGTGTGCCTTTGAAGGTCACGGTGGTCATTGGCTTTTTCATTTTAGTTAAATCCTCCGTATGTTTGGATTATGATCCTTCTCTTTTTCCGGGATGCCCGGACGGGCTGTCCCACCCTGTAGTATACTACATTTCTTTTGAAATTTCCAGTCTTTTTTTGAGCATTTTCGCGTAATCGTTGATTTTTTAACAAAGTCACAAAAGGAGGTGCCGAATTTGTACATCTTGCACAACGGTTAGCGTATGCTAACTTCTATTTTCACCAAATAATTCAAATGCTCTTGAAAAAAAACGCCGTTTGTGATATACTGTTGACGGCAGTTAAGGAAATGAAAGGATGTTTTTTTGAAAATGGCTGAAAATGAATGCACACACGACTGTTCGACCTGTCAGGCGAACTGCTCTTCGAGACAGACCGAATCGCTGAAAGCCCCGCAGAACGCGGGCAGCGACGTGAAGAAGGTCATCGCCGTCGTATCGGGCAAGGGCGGCGTCGGAAAATCGCTCTGCACGTCGATGCTGGCGGTGCTGACGCAGAGAAAAGGATATAAAACGGCGGTTTTGGACGCCGACGTGACAGGACCCTCGATCCCGAAGATCTTCGGACTTTCCGGCGGCATCGAGGGGACCGAGGAGGGGATGTTCCCGGCGCGCACGTCTACCGGCATCGAGGCGATCTCGGTCAACCTGCTCTTAGAGGACGAGCAGACGCCGGTGGTCTGGAGAGGACCGGTCATCGCCGGTACGGTGAGCCAGTTCTGGAGCGGCGTCATGTGGGGCGATATCGACTATATGTACGTCGATATGCCTCCCGGAACGGGCGACGTGCCGCTGACCGTCTTCCAGAGTCTTCCGGTCGACGGGATCGTCATCGTCACCACCCCGCAGGATCTGGTATCGATGATCGTCGGCAAAGCCGTCAGAATGGCGAAGATGATGCATATCCCGGTTTTGGGCATCGTCGAGAATATGAGCTATGCGATCTGTCCCGACTGCGGGAAAAAGATCGAATTCTTCGGAGAAAGCAAGCTCGACGGCGTCGCGGAAAAATTCGGCGTGAAGGTCCTGGGGCGCATCCCGATGGACGCGAAGCTCTCGAAGCTCTGCGACAAGGGCGCGATCGAGCTCATGGAGAACGGTTATCTCGACCATGCCGCGGAGACGATCCTCGGAAATTAAAGAAACGGGGTGTTCCGTTCAGCGTCGCT
>JAFTCT010000137.1 GCA_017454525.1 Clostridia bacterium | reverse complement strand
GGGATCCCGACCATCCGTTTTGCGGGGGCTGCTCATTTGCAGGCAAATGAAACAGCCCCTTTGGCAACGCAGTTATGCGGCAAAACAGCCGCCGAAGCATTGCTGTCCGGATGTGCTATGAATATTTAGAGGTCCCCTTATCTAAAAACCGTTCAAAAAATAAATCTGCGATATTCTGAAAAAACCGTTAGAACGGGGGGGCTTTTGTCGTCTTATGTGATGAAGGCGCCTGACAAACGAAGAGAGGAGAGGAGAAAGTGGATGACGAAACGATCGTCCGTCTGCTGTTTGCGCGTGACGAACAGGGGCTGACGGAAGCGCGGGAAAAGTTCGGCGGATATTGCCGCGTGATCGCCATGAACGTTCTGCAGAACGAGTCCGACTGCGCGGAATGCCTCAACGATCTCTGGCTGCGGCTCTGGGAGACCGTTCCGCCGAACCGTCCGGAAAATCTGAAACTGTATTTAGCGTCGGTCACGCGCAATCTTGCGTTTGATCAGTACAAGAAGATACGGCGGCAGAAACGGGGCGGCGGCGTGAGGTCGGAAGCGATCGAGGAGATCGAAGAATTCGTCGGGGACGGTTCTTCCGCGGAGGACGCGTTCGATCAGAGAGAACTTGCCCGCGCGATCAGTCGGTTTCTTCTTTCCCTGCCCGCAAGAGAGCGCGGCGTTTTCGTCCGGCGATACTATTTCGCCGACGACACCGCAAAGATCGCCGGACGGTTTTCAATGCGAAGATCCGCGGTCCTGACCATGCTCTCGCGGACCAGAAACAAACTCAAAGAATATCTGAAAAAGGAGGGATATTCCGTATGAACGACAGAGATCTGTTCACCGCTCTGAACGGTATAGACGACCGTATCATCAAAGAATCGGAAAAGGAGGCGCCGGCGCGCGCCCGCGCGAGACTGTTGCGCGTCCTGCTGCCCGCCGCGGCGCTGATCCTTGTTTGTGCGCTCGCCGTCGGCGGCGTGATGCTCATAAAGAAGAACGGTACGCCCGACGCGCCGGCAACGCAGGAGAACACGCAGACGGCGGAGGCGGCAGACGAAACGAAAAAAGCCGTCGCCGCAACGGTCTATTTTGACGTCAACCCGAGCGTCGGCATCGACGTTGACGGGTCGGGCGGCGTATACGCCGTCGCCGGCGTCAACGGCGACGGAGAGAAACTGCTGCTCGGCGCCGGTCTTGTCGGGGAGAAAATCGAGGACGCGGTCGCCGGGCTGATCGCGCGCTCCGCGAAAATGGGCTATCTGACGGCTTCTCAGAACGCCGTACTGCTCTCGGTGCGCGCGGACGACGAAGCGCTTGCGCATATTCTGTCGGCAAGACTGTCACAAACGGCGTCGGCGGCGCTGGACACCCTGCTTTCCGACGGCAGAGTGATCGCGCAGACCATCGATTTTGAAGACTATCTGAAGGAACTGAACGTCAAGGGCAGAGTCAGCCCGGGGAAAGCGAAGTATATTCTCGATATCCTCGGTCTCACGGACGAATATGCAGCGGAGGATCTGGTAAGCATGAACTTTACCGAACTTCTGTCGCTTGCCGAAAGTCTCGGACATCCCGTCGGACAGCGGATCAAAGACGGTGAAGCGGTCGATATCGCGATCAAACGCTTCCTGCAGGTCTATGATCCCGACGCAGAGGCAAGAGTGGATTACGTTCCGTGGGAGATCCCGGACGCGCCGGCGGGGATCCGACCCACGGTCCGCGTTTTACGCGTCGGTACGGCGGACGGGAAGGAACTGCAATATGAGATCCGGGTGTGTATCGGCGGCGCTTCCGCCGACAAAGAGAAGTGGGCGCTCGATATCGTCAACCTGAAGGGCGACGGGATCGTCTATCAGTACGGGATCGACCCGGAAACCGGAAAGATCCTCTACGAGAAAGCGTTCGATCCCGACCGTCTGTCGGAAGCCGCGCTTGAACTCTCGGTCGCCTTCTGCGGAAAAACGGCGGACGATCTGGTCGATTCCGAGATCGTCGATATAGAAGACCAGTTCCTTATGTATCTGCTGTTTTGCACCGAAGACGGATACGATGCGCGCAACGTTCTGTTCGACAAGGAATCCTGCAGCGCCGTTTCCGGCTGGCAGATGGTAAGCGCGAATTTTTGGGAGGCGTACCGGCTGCGGCTGATCAACGACGATCTGCATATTTCACAGCCCGATAAGGACGTAAAGAACGTTTTTGCGTACTTTTGCGCCGGTCCGTACGTCCGCTGCGCGTCCGAATTTGAGGGCGGCTGGCATCACTGCATCCTCGACGGCAAAGCCGGCAGGATCGTTTACAGCGAGATCTCAGGCAGCGAAGAAGTATCGGCGGCGTTCAAAGAACAGATCGCGCGCTGTATAGCGCTTGCGGGCGAAACCGAAGGGACAAACGACGAGATCTGCGAACCCGCCGACTGACCGGGCGGCTTTCTGACGGCGCTTGCGCCGCCGTATATCAAAAAAAACAGGACGCGCCGTTCTCGCTTTTTGCGAAAATGACGCGTCCGACTCATTTTTGCCTATAAATCTGTCAAGGGATTTGGCGTTTTCTATCACTGTGTTTGAAAAAGATCTCGCTACTCGACATCAACTTAGTGAGTTGGATTCGCTTCTGTTCCATTGTGTTTCTGTAAACCGGAATTTCAAAGTATACATAGTTCAATATGATGTTGGAATAAAAACCAGTATTGTTTTCTTTTGACGAGATCGTTTCCTTTTTTGTCCCTTTGTAAGTGGCAAACTCGGGTTATAACATCGACGGCGTGTCTTGTCAATTGCAAACGGGCTCTTGATCCTGCTCGCCGCGGATGATCGTTTTTGCTGCCGCGGATGATCGTTTTTGCATACTTGACTTTCGGGTACGTCTGTGCTATACTGAAAAAAAAACTATGAAAGGCACAACTATGAAGAAACGCCTGAAGATCCTTATGGCGCTCCTTGTCTGTCTTGCTCTTTGCTTACCGACGTGGACTGCTCTTTCGCCAGTCGCCGGCTTTGGAGAAGAGGGGGTGGAGAAACCCAGCCCCGCGCACAGTGCGCTCTACGATCTGCTGCTTGACGCGCTGCAAAACAATCTGCCCGACGAAAACAATTGCATACCCGTCGATCTGACCGGCATGGGGATCACGCGCGAGATCATGAAAAGGGAGGTGAAAAAAGTCGCTGATCAGAATCCGGAGTATTTCTATTTTATCGGAGGATATGCGTGCTTTCCGGTGGATAAAAACGGTTTTCTGCAAAAAATCCTTCTCGTCACCGAGTATTCCGGGGACGAACTTGTGCAAAAAACCGCGGAATTTGAGGCGCTCACCGCTCCTCTTTTCGCTCTGCATAACGACAGTTGGAGCGATTTTGAGACGGTCCTTTTCTACCACGATTATCTGTCGAGCAATTATGAATACGACTATACCTACAGTATTCATCATCCGAAAGAGTTTCTCGAGCAGGGACGAGGCGTCTGCAACGCTTTTGCAAAGGTCTTCCAGCTGCTGATGAACCGCTTCGGCGTTCCGTGTATCAGCGCGCAAAGCGATATCTTGAACCACATCTGGAACGTCGTGTATCTCGACGGCGCGTGGTATCATATCGACGTGACCTGGTCGGATTTGACCGCTCCCGGCCCCGCACGGCACAAGTATTTCCTGACAGGCACCGATATGCTCGCACAAGACCCGCAAAAATCGCCGGCGACCGATATCGACTACGGCGCGCAGATCGAGACGTCGGTAGACGACCATCCGCTGTATTCCCTGTTTTGTAACGTCAACGCGCCCTGTACAAGCGTCGGCGGTCGCATTTATACGGTCGTTGAAACAGGCGGCGGTTTCTTCCTTTCGGAATATGACGCCGCAAGCGGCGCTTTCCTTCCTCTTTTAGAAATGCCCTCTTCGTGGAGGATTCCCAACGGCGGCGGCACTTACCATCCCGGCTGCTATTCTACGCTTGTTTCGCTCGGCGGATACATCCTCTATAACGACGATATGACCGTGAAGGCGCTCGACCTCGCCACGCTGGAACAGACCGACGTGACGGGCTGCGGAGAAGAAACCTGTATCTGCGGGATGCGCTTTGTCGGCGATACGCTCACCGCCTTCCTTTCCGCCAAGTTGTACGGCGACAGCTTTGACCCGATGCCGGTCTTCAGGCGCGGCGATATAGACGGAGATTTCCTTCTCTCGATCACCGACGTGACTGTCCTTCTGGACGTGCTTGGCGGCAGCGGCAGCGGCGTCCTTCCCTTCATTTCCGACGTGGACGGCAACGGCGTTTCGCAGATCGGCGACGTCACGGCGCTTCTGGATACGCTCGCGGCGTAAACGCCGCGAGCGCGCCGAAAACCCCTCCGGCGCCGCACATCAAAGCAAAAACGGGGCTGTTTCATTTGCCTGCAAATGAGCAGCCCCCGCAAAACGGATGGTCGGGATCCCGTCCGTTTTGCGCGACTTTTGCGGTTTTGTCCGGACAGGCGAACGCTTATTGTCTAACAATATGACAAAACCGAGG